>CAZUDR010000181.1:0-6812 GCA_964618715.1 uncultured Undibacter sp.
TCCCCGCTGGCGTCGTTATCTCGCCGTTGTTCCCGGCGGACGAAGCGCGCAACCGCACCAAGGCTGGCGCGGCCTGTCGAAACCTGTGACGGCGTGATTGCCTGATGTGCTAAGACCGGCTCGCAGCCGGCCTTGCGATACGGGCGCGGCTCCAGGCCGTTGGCGTGTGACGGCGGCCAAAACAGGCGGAGCAGGAACGATGGCCAGAGTCCGAAACATCCCCTCGAGCGAACTGCCGCCGGCCATTGCCGATGTGTACGAACGCTTTGCCGACAGCTACGGTCCGTTCCGCAATCAATGCGCGGTGTTCGCCCATGTCCCGGCTGCGCTCGATCATCTCATGAGCCTGCTGATGGAGCTCAAGGCGCAGGGCAACGTCAGGCGTCGCTATATCGAGATTGCCATCGTGGTCACCTCGCAGCTCAACAAATGCGAATATTGCGTGACCCACCATCGTCCGATGCTCGAGGTCGAAGGGCTGTCGCACGAGGGCATCGACCGGCTGCTGGCCTACGAGGATCACCCCGAGCTCGACGAGGTCGACAGGCTGGTGGTCGAATACACGTCGCTGGTCACCACCAACGCCGGCCGTATCCGTGACAATGTGTTCGAGCGTCTGCGCCGGCACTTCAGCGAGGCACAGATCGTCGAACTGACCCTGCGCATTGCGTTGTGCGGCTTTTTCAACCGTTTCAACGATGCCCTGCAGATCGACGAGGAAGCCGAGGCTCTGGCGATCGCCGGCGAAAGCCTTCCCCGGCACGCGAACGGCTGAGATGCGTCGTCGGCACCCGCGTGCGGGCGCCGGGCCGCCGGAGATGGCCGCCTCATGGCCCGCGGCCCCGGAACGGGCGCTCAGGCGTTTCTGATTCTCGCCACCGCCGGACGCCGCTCGGGATCAGGCCGTGCCCGGTCAATTGCAGTCACTGTCCGGGCCAGGCCACGGAATAGAGATCAAAGCGCCGGTCCTTCAGGTTGCGCACGGAACCGCCCTGCCGCGCCGCGTAAAGACTGTCGATGTGCAGATCGGCGATCGCCACCATTTCGACATTGGGCGCCGTATCCGCCGCGACGCCATCGCGCGCGAACGGAAAATCGCACGGGGTCAGCACGCAGCTCTGCGAGTACTGGATATCCATGTTCTCGACCTTGGGAAGGTTGCCGACGTTCCCCGCCATGACGACGTAGCACTGGTTTTCCACCGCGCGCGCCTGCGCGCAGTATCGTACGCGCATATAGGCCTGCCGCTCGTCGGTGCAGAACGGCACGAACAGGATCGCCGCGCCCTGGTCGGTCAGGAACCGGGTCAGTTCCGGGAATTCGCAGTCATAGCAGATGGCGACGCCCACGGGACCGCAGTCGGTGTCGATCACGCTCACCCGGCTGCCGCCGCGGATGTTCCACCAGTACCGCTCGTTCGGCGTCGGATGAATCTTGTGCTGCTCGTGGACGCGTCCATCGCGCAGGAACACGTACGAGATATTGTAGACTTCGTTGTCCGCCTCGCGGGTCGGGTGCGTGCCGCCGATAATGTTCACGTTGTAGCTCACCGCCAGCTGACTCATCATCTCCTTGAACCGGCCGGTGTAGTTGGTCAGCGCCGCGATCGCATCGGCGGCCGGAACCTTGCGGTTTTCGATTGACAGCAGTTGCAGCGTGAACAGCTCGGGAAAGACCGCAAAGTCGGCCTTGTAGTCGGCGACGGCGTCGACAAAATATTCAACCTGGTGGGCGAATTCCTCGAACGACGCGACCGAACGCAGCTGGTACTGCACCGCGGCCACCCGCACCGTCTGCGTGCGTCGCGCCTCGTGCGCCGGCGTCGCTGTCGCATCTGACGGCACCTGCGGGTTGCGCCAGATCATGTGGGTGGCATAGCCACGCGACTCCTGGTCCGACGGCAGGTAATCGTGCAGGATGCCGATCGGCTCGAAGCCGTTGCGCATCTGGAAGCCGATCACGGGATCCCGCTGTTTCCCCTCGAGAACGAGCTTGAGATAGTTTTCGGCCGAGCCGACGGCCTTCCAGCGGCGTGCGAGGTTCGGCATCCGCCCGGCGAAAACGATGCCCTTGAGGTGCAGGTGCTGGCACAGGCGGCGCCGCTCGTTGTACAGGCGCTGTCCGATGCGGCGGCCGCGAAAATCGGGGTCGACGCACACGTCCATGCCATACATCCAGTCGCCCTGCGGATCGTGACGCGAGGCGTAACCGCGCCCGGTGATCGTGGTCCAGTCATGCGGACTGAGCGCAAGCGATTCCGGAATCCGGAAGGTCGCGCTGTAGCCGATGACGCGTCCCTCATAGGTGGCGACAAACTGGCCTTCGGGAAACTGGTTCATCTGGCCGTTCAGCTGCGCCTCGGTATAGGCCGCGTGCGGCCCGAACGCCGGATAGGCCTTGGCCATGACCGCGCGTATGCCCGGGATATCGGCCGTCGCAGCCCGGCGCACGACAAGCTTTGGCACCGGTTTTGTATCGTCTTTCATGGCTGAATTTGTCCGGTCTTGCGTGGATCAAACGCGAAACTCGTTCTGATGGTAGCCAAATTGCCGGTCATCGGCGAGGTCGATTGATCCGGCCCCCGGTCCGGGACATCGACCGCCCGGCATGACTTGATCCGCCGGCCGGCCTTCGGAAAAATTGAATCGGCGGCCACAGGCGAGAATCGTTGATGGACAGATACTATATGTGTGACACGGGTGCATTGTGGTGAAAAAACCTCATAAATCAAAACCCCGGAGACCGCGACTGCAGCCGGAAGACGTCGCGTTTCTCTCCATTGGCGACCTGCTGAAACGATACCGCGCGAAAGCCCTGTCGCCCGTCGAGGTGACGGAAATCGTGCTCGCGCGAATCAGGATGTGGAACCCGCGCATCAACGCCTTCTGCATGGTCGACGAGACGGCGGCGATGGCTGCAGCCCGTGCGTCCGAGCGCCGCTGGCGAAACAACAGGCCGGCCGGCGCGCTCGACGGTGTCCCGATCTCCGTCAAGGACACATTGCCGATCAGGGGCTACCCGACGCGCAGGGGGTCCCGGCTGACCGGCGAAGCACCGGCTGCCGAAAACGCTCCCGTCGTCGATCGTGTGCTCGAACAGGGTGCGGTCATCGTTGGTGTCACGACCACGCCGGAGTTCGGCGTCGGTCCGGTGACGATCAGCCCGCTCACCGGCATTACCCGCAATCCATGGGACCCTTCGAAAGGATCCGGGGGATCGAGCGGAGGCGCGGCGGCGGCGACGGCGGCCGGCCTCGGCTATGCCGCGCTGGGAACGGACGCCGGCGGTTCGATCCGCACGCCGTCGTCGCTGTGCGGCGTCGTCGGCTTCAAGCCGAGCGGCGGCCGGGTGCCCGTGCATCCGCCGAGCTTTGCCGGCGCGCTGGCAACGCCGGGACCGATCACGCGCAACGTGCGCGATGCCGCGCTGATGCACACGATCACGACACGGCCGGACATCCGCGACGTCGACGGACTGCCGGCGGATTATTCCGACTATACGGACGGGCTCGACAAGGGCGTGAAGGGTCTGCGCATCGCCTATTCGGCCACGCTCGGCTTCGCGCCCAGGGTCGAGCCCGAGGTGGCGAGGATTGCCGCCGACGCCGTGAGGAATTTTTCAAAAGCCGGCGCGCGCGTGACCGCCGCCGATCCCGGTTTCGCGGATCCGCACGACCTGTTTGTTGCCCTGTTCCACGCCGGCGCCGCCTACACGCTGCGCGATGTCGACGCGGAGCGGCTGAAACTTCTCGGCACGATCATGCAGGAGGCTTTTGCGGCCGGACAAAAAGTATCGCTCCGCGATTATCTCGAGATCCAGGAGGCCCGCCGCGCGCTCGCGCTCCGGATGGCGCGATTTCACGAGCGGTTCGATCTTCTCGTCACGCCGACGCTGGCGACGGCCGCATTCGATGCCGAACGGGTCAAGCCGAAATCGTTCGACGCCTTTCCAAACATGCGATGCTGGACGGTGTTCTGCTATCCGTTCAATCTGACCACGCAGCCGGCCATTTCCGTTCCCTGCGGGTTCACCGCGGCGGGATTGCCCGTCGGCCTGCAGATCGTCGGCCCCCGGTTTGCCGACGCCGCCGTGTTGAGGGCCGCTCGCGCGTTCGAAAGGTTTTACCGGATCGACGGGCGTCCCGCGCTTTCCGGACATCATAACGATACGCAGTAATAATGTAGTCCCCCGTTCCGATCCACGGGCTGGGCGAACGCTGCGGGGGAAGAACGGACACCGGGCGCGGCGTCAATCGCTCAGGTTCCGGGATTGCGCAGAACAACGCAGTCACCGCCGCTCCTGTGAATGCGTTTGCACAAGGCATTGGCTGCCGCGCGCGTGTCGGCTCCGACCCGAACCTGATAGCGGGGCAAGGGGCCCCGTCTGCGCTCGAGCAGAATGGGGTCGCGTTCCGCCAGCACGGCGGCATGGTGCTGCTGCAGCGTGGCATAGCGTGACAGAATTCTTGCGCGCGAATTGCTGGCACCAAGGATCGCTCCCCAGGGCTTCAATACGCCCGCGATCACACGCTGCTCGAGCGCCGCGATGAACCTCGTGGGCGTGCTTTCAAGCAGCGCGACTGCCTTTTCGCACGTCAGGTCGTTTTCGCGGTGGCGAATTTCCTTGCCCTTCGACCACGCGTCGACCGTGGCGCCTGTGATCGCCCGCACGTAGGCCCGCGTCTGCGATGGCATCGATCCGCTCCCGGCGAGCCATTCGCGAACACGCGCCGGCCCCGCATTGTATGCCGCCGCCGCGAGGCCGAGATTGCCGAACTCGCGCCGCAGATCCCGCAGGAATTCGGCGGCCTTCGGCAACGCCTCGATGGGATTCATCGGATCCAGCAGGTCCCGTTCGGCCGCCGTCCCCGGCATGAATTGCGCAATGCCGCGTGCGCGTTTTCCGCTTCGTGTTTTCGGCCCGACGGCGTCGGAGCGAAACCGGCTTTCCCGCCATATCAGCCGCACAAAAAAATTGATGGGCAGACCGTTCGCGTGAGCTGCCGATTCAAGCAGGAGGCAGAGCGAATCCTGTGCCTCGTCCTTTGCGGCGCCGGATGCTGAATCAGGACCTGCCGCCGGGCCCGCCTGCGCCCGTGCGTCAGGGAGCGAGAGTAAAGCAAGCAAGACAGGGACGGCACACCGCAACACAGAATGTCGCATAGGCTGATCATATATCGAAACGGCCGCCATGGGTCCGCTGATCAGGAGTTCCCGAAGCTTGCCGGCGGTCCCTGGCGGAAACGTCCCCGACCGGACACAACGCCAGGCCATGTCCGGCGTCGCGCGGAGGCCGGCTCACACCTCGTCGTCGAGCACCTTGCCGGCACGTGCATCGTGCATGGGCTCGGCGAACAGCTCCAGCGCGCGCGGAATGTCGGTGACCATCGGCGTCTCGCCGCGCATGAGGACCTCGGCGGCGTCGACCGCGGCCGCGACGTCGTCGCGGCTGAACGGCTTGCCCAGAAAGCCGAGGGCGACATCGGCATGGCTGCGCGCATCGGCGGCCTGGCCGCTGACGAAGATGGTCCGGATGCCGTAGCGCCCGGCGAGCTCGCGCGCCAGCGCGAGGCCGGCTTTCCTTCCGTCGGTGAGATGGATGTTGAGCAAGGCGAGATCGACGTCCTCGCCGGCCGCGGTGTCCAGCGCCTGCCGGCGGCTCGCGACGCAGGCCACCACTTCGTGCCCGGCGCCCAGCACGGCTTCCTCGACCTCGAGCGCGACAAGAAATTCGTCCTCGACGATCAGCACGCGTATGGCAGCCTCCGGTCCGGCGCCCCCGGAAACGGCCGGTCTTTGACAATGCGCGGCGGCGGCCCTGGTTCCGCCGGCCGGAACCGGACGATCAATCCGTGACGGCGTGACGCCGGTCGCTCAGTCGAGCTGGAAGGCGAACGTCTGCACGGCCTCCGCCGCCTGGCTGGGCGGCTGCAGGGTGAGGCGCAGCGTCACAAACCGCTGCCCGGAATCCTGATCAAGCCCGGCTTCGGCCCTGTCGGAAGCGTCCGCCGCGTCGGCGGCGACGACGTATTCGCCTTCCTCGTTGACCACGATCACGACATCCACCGAAAGGCGGTCAGGCATGGCGTCCTCCATCGCGGCGGTCCGGGCTCAACCCTAGGACCGCGTCCGACGGTGTCAAACCTGCCTCCGGGAACACAATCCTCGACCGCGTGACCCTGCCGGGCATCCGCCATGGTGAAACGCACGCCACCGCGTGGGCGCGACGACGCGCGCGCATCGGCAGCGTCCGCTCCGGACGAAAGCATCGACGCGCCAGGCGCATGCATGCCGGACACGGGGTGAAGCAAACGCCCGGCGAGGAATTTTTGCCGGTTCCTCCGCGCTGCGGCGTGCCGCCGCGCGGTTGGAACCGGTGGCAAGGCCGCCGGGTTGTCGGGATGAGTGCCGGCAAGGCCCTGACCTGCCGGCCGGTTTGCCGCGAGAGCAGGGCTCTTGCCCGGTCCCACCCCTGAAAGGAGGACGAGATGGCACAGAATATTCCGCAGCACGACGACAAATTCGCACGCGAATCCTTCGGCTGGCGCCGGATGACCTCGGGTCAGCTGTGGGGCATCACGATCGTGGCGCTGGCGGTGGTGATCGCGGGCGTGTTCTACGGCGTGAGCATGTAACGTCTTGCCGGGCGCGCGCTGCGTGCGACCGGCACGGGAGGCAAAGGACCCCGGGCCCCGCGGCCCGGGGTTTTTGCTTGCGCACCGGCTGGCTCTCCAGCATGAGGCCGATTGAGGGACAGGAAAATAATCCTTGACAGCGTGACGCTGCCGGCGTAGGGAAGGCGCAGGCTCGGCC
>CAZUDR010000182.1:0-6777 GCA_964618715.1 uncultured Undibacter sp.
TATCGGTGAGGGACTTAAAGTAGTAAAGATATTATCTTTTGATTTTTATCCTAAGTGTTCTCGACTATATTCCTATAACGTGATCTGCTGATGTTGTCCGGTTCATTGAGGGCGTCATCGCGGGACGTTCGATGATGGAGCCGGATGCGGTGCCCGCGCGTTCCGGCCTCGTCAGCCGGAGCTCCCGGGCGGCGCCGGGGCTCCGCCCGGTCCCACTACGGGGACCTGCCAGGAGCTGGCTGACGGCAGGCCGCTTGAGGCCGCCCGAGGCGCACAGGAGCGGCCACCGAGCTGGGGCCGCAGAGAGTGCGCCGGAGGAAGGGACGACAGCGGTCTGTGGGCAAAGCGCGGCCCGGCGCCGGAAAACGCCGCCATGGAGCGCCGCGGGGCGCGCACCCTTTCGCCAAAGGGTGCACGCGCTTCGCCGAAGCGCGGATTACACTGGATGCGCCACGCGGCGCTCCATTCCCTCTCGCTTGAGAGGGAAGAGGAAAGACGGGCGAACCCGTCGCTCCTGCCAAACAACACGGGCGGCGCAGCGTTGGCTGTTTGACAACAGAAGAGGCAAGTGAACGGGCGTGCTGCGAAAGCGGACGATCCGGTAACCGCGGCGGCATCGGTGTTGACCGGATCGCCCGCCTTGGCGGGCGATCACGACGGAAAAAGACGCGCGCTACGCCACCTTGGCGATTTTCTCCGGCAGGTCGATGTTGAACACCCGCATGGCGTTGCCGCCGAGAATGTTGCGCCTGGCCTTCTCGTTGAGGAACGGCAGGTCGTAGATCGTCGACGGCAGGTCGAAGTCCCAGTGCGGGTAGTCGGACGAGTAGAGCACCTGCGTTTCCGCGTTCAGCATGCGGAAGGTCTGCTCCAGCATCGCGAGGTCGGTGATCTCCATCGGCTGCGTGGTGAAATACATGTCGCGCATGTAGTCGCTCGGCTTCTTCTTCAGCGCCGGCGCCTCCGAGGTGCGCATCATGTATTCGTTGTCCAGCCGCTGCATCATGAACGGCACCCAGGCGAGCCCGCTCTCGATCCAGATCAGTTTCAGTTTGGGGAAGCGTTCCGGCAGGCCGTTGACGATCCAGTTGGTCAGGTGGACCATGTTGTAGAAGACGAAGCCGATGGCATGCACGGAGATGAACTTGTTCATCTGCATCATCGACTGCTCACCCCAGTTGTAGCCGGCGTGGAAGCCGAGCGGCAGGCCGAGCTCCTCGATCGCGGCATAGACCTTGATGAACGAGTTGTGGTGCACCGGCCGGTGGCGCGCGGCGGTCACCATGAAGCCGCTGACGCCCTTTTTGCCGCCGAACTCCCTGACGATGCGGTAGGACGCCTCCGCATCGTTGAGCGGCAGATAGAGCATCGAGCGGATGCGCGGCTCCTCGGCCAGCACGCGCTCGCACAGCCAGCGGTTATAGGCGCGCGCCAGCGCGACCTCGACCTCGACCTGCGGATGCAGGCCGAGCGTCAGCATCGGCGTCGGGAACAGCACCGCGATGTCGGTGCCCATGGCATCCATCCAGCGCCTGGTCAGCGTGATGTCGCGGTGCTTGTCGCCCGACGTCTTTTCGATCTTGCGCAGGGCGTAGCGCATCACGCGCCCGCCCATATCCTGGTAGCCGACGTCGCTCTTGAACACGCCGACATTGCGCATGCCGGTCTGGCTGGCGCTCATGGCCAGCTGCTGGATGACCGGATCGTCCATGTATTCGAGGATCTCGTTCAGCGATTCCGACTCGTAGTGATGCGAGTCGACGTCGACGATGGGGAATTTCTCGTAGCCGCGCTCGGTTGCCTGCTGTGCCGCGTGGGCGAGCAGCTTGGTGGTGTCGAATTCCTCGACCGCCATGCGGCGGAAATCGCTGAGCGGAAGTTCCATGGTTCGCGTTCCCTATTGCCGGCCCGACCAGGCCTGCCACATGCCGAGTTCGAACACCTGCAGGTTCACCGCCCTGAGCATGGCGGTCACCGTCACCACCACGTCGGTGGGGGTGACCTGCGCGCCGGCCGGAAAGGCAGGAAGCGAACCGTCCCTTTCGGCGGCGCGCTCGGCATAGAGCCGGACGGCCTTTGCCAGCATGGCCTGGATGTCGGCGTCGCTCGGCTTTTCGCCGCTGCGCACAACACGTTCGTCAGCTTGCGACGACATAGATGTCCTCCCCGCGGCGCACCACGTCGAAGCTCTTCAGCCTGAGACTGCGGTCGGCCGCGCATTCGCCGGTCTTCAGATCGTATTCGTAGCCGTGCCACGGGCAGACGAAGTGGATTTCGCGGTCGGAAAACTTCTGGCCGACCCAGGTGCGGTCCGGTCCGATCACATCCTCGACCTTGTGCATGATCAGACCCTCGCAGGCAGGGCCGCCCTGGTGTACGCACAGATTCTCGTAGGCGTAGAACTCTCCCTGCCAGTGGAACACGCCGATTTCACGGCCGCCGTGACTGACGATGCGGCGCTCGCCGTCGGGGAACTGGGAGACCTTGCTGACGAAGACTTCGGCCATGACTTTCCGGCTTTCAATTCGGTCCGGACGGAGGCGCAGCGCTGTCCGGCGCAAAACTATGGCACCGAACAGCCGGCGCCCGCAATCGACCCCTTGCGTGCGTATTCGCTGAAATTGAAGCAATGCTTTCGATTTTGCGGATTGTCGAATCCGGCCCGCTCGCGCATGGTCCGCGCCGCGCCGGAGGTTGACGGGTGGACACAACGCAAATTCTGCTCGCCGCGGCCGGCGCCTTCCTGCTTGCCGGTTTCGTCAAGGGCGTCATCGGCATGGGGCTGCCGACGGTGAGCATCGGCCTGCTCGGCCTGTTGCTGACGCCGGCGCAGGCGGCCGCGATCCTGATCGTGCCGTCGCTGGTCACCAACATCTGGCAGGGTGCCGTCGGCGGTGCGCTGGTCGAGTTGCTGCGCCGGCTGTGGCCGATGCTCGCCGGCATCGCCATCGGCACCGTGATCGGCGCCATCCCGTTGCCGCCCGGCAGCAGCAGCCACGCCTCGGTCTTTCTCGGCGCCACGCTCGCGGTCTACGCCGTGCTCGGTCTGAGCAACGTCCACTTCCATGTGCCGCCGCACGTGGAAGCCGTGATCGGCCTGCCGGTCGGCATTCTCACCGGCATCATCTCGGTCGGCACCGGCGTGTTCGCCATTCCGATGGTGCCCTACATCAATGCACTGGGGCTCGACCGCGACCGGCTGGTGCAGGCGCTCGGCCTCTGCTTCACGGTCGCGACGGTCGCACTGGCGCTCGCGCTCTGGCACGCCGGCGAGATGCGGCTGTCGCTGGCCCGGGTTGCGTTGCTGGCGCTGGTTGCCGCGCTCGCCGGCATGTGGATCGGCCAGAAAGTGCGCGGCCGGATCAAGCCGGCCACGTTCCGGCGCTGGTTCTTCATCGGCCTGCTGGTGCTCGGCCTGCATCTGGCGCTGCGCAATCTGATGTGATCGATTAGCGCAGGAAATCCGGAAAGGTACGCCGCGATGAAACTCGTCGATCTCTCCCACGTCATGAACGTGCACACGCCCGGCTGGGTCGGCTATGCCGGCAACAAGATGTATTACGCGCAGAACCTGCAGACCGTGCGCATCGTCGCGCAACGCATCGACACCGCGCTGCATGTCGGCACCCACTTCGACGGCGCCATGCACGCGACCGACAATCCGCGGGGCGACATGGCGCACCTGCCGCTCGACTATCTGGTCAACCGCGGCGTCGTCGTCGACATCTCGAAGCACATGCACGACTGGGCGGTGATCACGCCGGAGATGCTGGAGAACAGCGGCGCCGATATCCGGGAAGGCGACATTCTCATCGTGCATACGGGCTGGCACCGGCACTACGAGGGCCAGCCGCAGCAGGATCTGGTGCGATACTTCTGCTACCACCCGGGGCCGAACCTCGACACCCTGCACTGGATGCTGAAGAAGAAGATCAAATGGTGGGGGATGGACTGCGGGTCCTGCGACCACGCCATGAACACCTCGATCCGCTACATGCGACCCGATCTCGCCGAGGAGTTCACGAAGAAGCACGGCAAGACGCCCGGCGAGTTCTTCGGCACCTTCGAATACACGCACAAGCTGTCCGGCCGGAAGGTCTCCGCCGACGTGTTCCCGTTCCACAACTGGGCCTTCCAGGAGGGCCTGCTGCACGCGGAGAATCTCGGCGGCGACATCGACCTGGTGCTCGGCCAGCGCTGCCTGATCGGAGCCTTCCCCTGGCGCTACGAGGGACTGGAAGGCTGTCCCTGCCGCATCGTCTGTTTCCTCGACACCGACATGTCGGTGGAGGCGGTCGGCGACGCGGCCAGGGCGATCCTCCCGCAGAGATAAAGTGCCGCGCCCGGTGCGGCTTTACCGGCGATCATATGCGTGCAAATAATTGCCGGTCGGAAACGAGGGGCGCGATGGCGCACATCACGACACGCGACGGCGTCCGGCTTTATTACGAGGAGGCGGGCAGCGGCACGCCGGTCGTCTTCGTGCACGAATATGCCGGCGACTGGCGCACCTGGGAGCCGCAGATGCGGCACTTCGCCCGCGCCCACCGCTGCGTCACCTACAGCCAGCGCGGCTATCCGCCCTCCGATGTGCCCGAGAACCCCGAGCAATACGGCCAGGACATCGCCCGCGACGACGTGATCGCGCTAATGGACGCGCTGAAGATCGACAGGGCGCATGTGGTCGGCCATTCCATGGGCGCCTACACCGCGCTGCATGTCGGCATCCGGTATCCGCAGCGCTGCCTCTCGGTGGTTGCCGCCGGCTGCGGCTACGGCTCGAGCCCGGACCCGCAGGTGGTCGAGCAGGGCCGCGCTACCTCGCGCGAGGTCGGCAGGATGTTCGAGACGGAAGACTTTGCCGTCGCTGCCGCGCGCTATGCCGACGGCGCCACGCGCCAGACCCAGAAGCACAAGGACCCGCGCGGCTTTGCCGAGTTCGCCCGCATGCTGGCCGAGCATTCGGCGAAAGGGCACGCGCTGACCATGCTGAACCTGCAGGCCAGGCGCCCGACACTGTGGGAGATGGAAGCGAACCTGAAAAAGTTCTCCGTGCCGCTGCTGGTGCTGGTCGGCGACGAGGACGAATGGTGCATCGACGGCAGCGTCTTCCTCAAGCGCACGGTGCCCACCGCCGGTCTGCTGGTCATCCCGCGCTCGAGCCACACCATCACCAGCGAGGAGCCGGCCGCGTTCAACGCCGCCTGCGCCGAACTGTTCGCCGCGGCGGAAGCCGGCAGCTGGCTCGCGCACAGGCATTCACGATAATTGTTTGAAAGTGGAGAGTAAACTATGGACCTCAAGCTCAATGGTGCAACGGCGCTGGTCACCGGCGGCAGCGAAGGCATCGGCAAGGGCATCGCTCTTGCGCTTGCCAAGGAAGGTGTCGATCTCGCCATCTGCGCCCGGCGCAAGGAGCCGCTGGAAGCGGCAGCGGCTGAAATCGCCAGGGAGACCAACCGCAAGGTTGTTCCCATCACCGCCGACCTGCGCAAGGACGCGGACGCGAAGAATTTCATCGAAGAGGGCCACAAGGCGCTCGGTCATATAGACATCATGGTCAACAATGCCGGCTCCGCCGCCGGCGGCGTCATCGAGCACCTGACCGAGGAGGACTGGGAACTCGGCCTCCAGCTCAAGTTCATGGGCTACGTCCGCTGCCTGCGCTACGTGCTGCCGATCATGGTGGAGCAGGGCGGTGGCCGCGTGGTCAATCTGATCGGCAACGACGGTGTGAAGCCGTCCTACTGGGAGATCTGCCCGGGCGCAGCCAACGCGGCGGGGCAGAACCTGACGCTCTCGCTCGCCGGCCAGTACGGCAAGGACAACATCAGCTTCGTCGCGGTCAATCCGGGGCCAGTGCGCACCGAGCGCTGGGCGGGGCTGGTCAAGGCGATGTCGCGCGACATGAAGATTTCCTACGACGAGGCCGACAAGCTGGCTCCGGCATCAATCCCGCTCGGCCGCATCGCCGAGGTGGACGAGGTGGCCAGTCTCGTTGTCATGCTGGCGTCGCCCTTGATGCACATGGTCAACGGCACCATGATCGAAATCGACGGCGGCCAGGACAAGCCGCTGATGGACCGTTTCCGCGACAAGCCGCGCGGATGACGCATATGCGGTCCGCGGTCTTGCCCCTCGCGTCATCGGACGATGCACGCAAAATGCGCGGCATGACGCATGCCGACACGCTGCGCTTGCTTGACAAGCGCGGGGGCGCCGGCGGACTATTTGTACACAAACGACTTCGCCCGCCGGAGGCGACAGCACGCAATCGTCTGGAGCTGGGCCGGCCCTCACCCGCAACGGGGCTGGCCACCACGCAGGGAGCCAAGTCATGATCAACAAGCGCCAGGTTTTGTATTTCGCGCTCGCCGGTTTTCTCGCCGCCGGCGTTTCCGTGCCGGCTTCGGCACAGGAGACCATCAGGATCGGCGAGATGAACAGCTACAAGGCGCAGCCCGCCTTTCTCGATCCCTACAAGAAGGGCTGGGAAATGGCCGTTGACGAGATCAACGCCGCCGGCGGCGTCAACGGCAAGAAGCTGGAAGTGATCTCGCGCGACGACGGCGCCAACCCGGGTGCGGCCGTGCGCACGGCGGAGGAACTGATCAGCCGCGAGAACGCCGAACTGCTTGCCGGCACCTTTCTCTCCCACGTCGGCCTCGCGGTGACGAATTTCGCCGGCCAGAAGAAGGTGTTCTTTCTCGCCGCCGAGCCGCTCACCGACAAGATCACCTGGCAGAACGGCAACAAGTACACGTTCCGCCTGCGACC
>CAZUDR010000183.1:0-6773 GCA_964618715.1 uncultured Undibacter sp.
CCACGAACAGCCCTAAATTGTAGCCGGCAAAGCCGTAGGTGATGGTCACTACCTTGTAGGGTATCGGGGTCAGTCCCTTGAGCAGGATGATCAGGGAACCCCAGCGCGCATAGGCGTCGCGAAACGACTCGACCTTGTCGCCGTAGCCATACAGCTGGATCAGCCAGGCACCGACCGAGTCGTAGAGCAGCGCCCCGATGGCGTAGCCGAATATGCCACCGATAACGGAGGCCACCGTGCACCAGGCCGCCATCACGTAGGCGCGCTCCGGCCGCGACAGCGCCATGGGGATCAGCATCACGTCGGGCGGTACGGGAAAGAACGAGCTTTCGGCAAAAGAAACCGCGCTCATGGTCCACATGGCGTGCGGCTTGTGGGCGGCCTCCATGCACCAGTCGTACATACGGCGCAGCAGGGAACGCGACTCGGCAGCCTCAACAGCCATGCGGGGAACTCGGGGATCAGCTCGGGTCAGCGGCGCTTGCGGGCTCGCCGGGTATCCAGATTGACGACCCGGCGCCGCGCTCCGGCCTGTACCATATCTTTGGGCAGTTTTTCGGCAATGCCGAACAACTGCTCGCGCCGGCGCATTTCGGCCCACACTTCGTCCGGATGCACGCCCGCGTGCACCCAGAGCACCACCAGATTGTAGAGCAGGTCGGCGCTTTCCCGGATCACCGCTTCGGGTTGACCGTGCATGGCGTCGATGACCACTTCGACGGCCTCTTCGGCGAGCTTTTTGGCCATCTTGGCGCGTCCGGCGCGCAACAGGCGGGCCGTTCGGGACTTTGCCGGGTCAGCACCGCGCACGGCAATGACGGCATCATAGAGCCGGGCGACCGAATCAGTCATGCCCGCAGCATATCCGATCCGCCGCAAAATCCGGTTAACGGGCGTGCTGAAGACGAAAATGACCCGTTTCGGCGCCAAAACGGTCCAATCCGGCAGATTTGCGCTGCTGGTGCCGGCGCTCAGTCTTCCTCGCTGAGCAGCATCGCGTTGCCGCCCGATGCCGCCGTGTTCACCGTCACCACCAGCTCAAACCGTTGCAGGTAGTTCGGACCGCCAGCCTTCGGACCGGTACCGGAGAGACCGCTGCCGCCGAACGGCTGCGAACCGACCACCGCCCCGATCATGTTGCGGTTCACGTACACATTGCCGTTCGCGAGGCGCGCGGCAATGCGCTCGATGGTGTCGTCGATACGCGAATGGATGCCGAGTGTAAGCGCCGTGCCGTTGCCGGCAATATCATCGAGCAGCTGATCGAGCGCGTCCGCGCACCAGCGGACGACGTGAAGGACCGGACCGAAAATTTCCTCCTTCAGGTCGCGCGCGCGCGTGAGTTCGATGATGGCGGGCGCGACATAGGTGCCGCGCTCGGGCAGTCGCTGCACACGATCCAGACGGAAGCGGACGGCACCCCGCGTCTCCTGATCCGCAATCCATTGATCCAGCCTGTCCCTCGCCTCCGCGTCGATCACCGGCCCGACCTGCGTCGAAAGCTCGCGCGGATCGCCGATGCGCAACTCGCGTACCGCCCCGGTCACCATCTCGAGCACGCGGTCGGCGACATCGTCCTGGATGCAAAGCAGGCGCAGCGCCGAGCAGCGCTGACCGGCGGAACGAAAGGCCGAGGTGACGACGTCATCGGTTACCTGCTCGGGGAGCGCGGTTGCGTCGACAATCATGGCGTTGATGCCGCCGGTTTCCGCAACGAGCACCGGAATCGGGCCATCCCTGGCGGCGAGCGCGCGGTTGATGCGCAGGGCGACTTCGGTCGAGCCGGTAAAGGCGACTCCGGCCACGCGCTCGTCGGCAACAAGCATCGCGCCGGTCGCGCCATCGCCAGGCACGAGATGCAGGGCGCCGGACGGCACGCCGGCGGCGTGCAGGAGCCTGACCGCCTCACAGGCGATCAGCGGCGTCTGCTCGGCCGGCTTGGCCACGACAGCGTTGCCGGCGGCAAGCGCGCCGGCGATCTGGCCGACGAAGATTGCCAGCGGGAAATTCCACGGGCTGATGCAGATGAAGATGCCGCGGCCCCGATGCAGCAACACGTTGCTCTCGCCGGTCGGTCCCGGCAATGGCCGGGCAACGAGCGTGGCGCGTGCCTGCGCAGCGTAGTAGCGGCAGAAATCGGCGGCCTCGCGCACCTCCGACACGCAGTCATCCAGCGTCTTGCCGCCCTCGCGCTGCAGCAGCGCGATCAGGCGGGCGCGGCTGGCCTCGATCAGATCGCCGGCGCGTTCCAGCGCGGCGGCCCGCGCGTCAATCGGTACCGCGTCCCAGGATGGAAATGCGGCATGCGCCGCCGCCATTGCGGCAGCGGTGATCGTTTTATTGCCCTCCTGCACCGTGCCGATCGGACTGCCGTCAATCGGCGACAGCACCGTGCGTTCGGCACCATCAAGATCCCTGCCGTCGACCAGCGGCCGCGCCCGGACCTGGTCGCCAACGGCATTGATCTCGGCGAGCAGCGACGTCAGGCCCGCGCTGTCGCCGAACTCGATACCCGCCGAATTGCGCCGCACCGGTTCGAACAGGTCGCGCGGCAGCGGGATATGCCGGTGACGCGCGGCGTTTGCGTCCACTATCCAGCTCCGGGGACGGCGCAGCACCTCGGCAACCGGGACAGACGGGTCCGCTGCGACCGACACGAACGACGAATTGGCGCCATTCTCCAGCAGGCGACGCACCAGGTAGGCGAGCAGGTCCGCATGACCGCCAACCGGCGCATAGACGCGGCAGGCCAGCTGCGGGAGGTCGGCCAGCAGCGACGCGTAAAGCGCTTCGCCCATGCCATGCAGCCGCTGGAACTCGTAGCCGTCGGCACCGCCGGCATCCTCGATCACGCTTGCCACGGTCAGCGCATTGTGGGTGGCAAACTGCGGATAGAGCCTCGGCCGTGCGGCGAGCAGCTTGCGCGCGCAGTCCTGATAGCTGAAATCGGTCATCGCCTTGCGGGTGAATACCGGATAGTCGACGAGGCCGCGCTCCTGCGCGCGTTTGATCTCGGTGTCCCAGTATGCGCCCTTCACCAGGCGCACCATCAACCGGCGACCGAGCGCGTCGGCCGCATCGGCCACCCAGTCGACCACGGCGCCGGCGCGCTTCTGATAGGCCTGCACCGCAAGTCCAAAGCCGTCCCAGCCGGCAAGCGAGTCATCGCGCAGGCATGCCGCGATGACGTCGAGGGACAATTCGAGCCTGTCGGCCTCCTCGGCATCGACGGTGAAATTGAGCTCGTGGCGCTTTGCCGCCCGGGCGAGTTCCAACAGTCGCGGCGGCAGTTCCTTCAGCACCCGATCGCGCGAGGCCGGCTCGTAGCGCGGATGCAGCGCCGAGAGCTTGACCGAAATTCCCGGCCGCCGCGGCAGCGCGTCGTTGCCGGCGCTTGTTCCTATGGCGGCGATCGCGTTGGCATAGGATTCGAAATAGCGTTCAGCGTCGGCGGCAGTCCGGGCACCCTCGCCCAGCATGTCGAAGGAATACAGGTATTCGCGCCGGGTGTCGGCACGGGCGAGCGCCTCCTCGATGGTCTGCCCGAGCACGAAATGCGAACCGAGCAGCCGCATGGCCTGGCGGGTGGCGGCGCGCACCGCCGGCAACCCGATCCGGCGTACCAGCTGGCCGACAATGCCCTCCGGCGTTTCACCGGGATGGATGACGCGTGCGGTGATACCGAGTGTCCAGGCAGAAGCGGACACCAGCAATGCGGTGGAGCCGGGATCGTAGTGGGCCCAGTCGCCGGCCTTCAGCTTGTCCTCGATCAGACGGTCCGCGGTATCGGCGTCGGGCACCCGCAGCAGCGCTTCCGCCAGCACCATCAGCGCCAGTCCTTCCTTGGTGGACAGGGCGTAGGCGTGCAGGAAGTCCTCCACCCCGCCGAGACCGCCGCTGCGCGCCCGGATCGCCTCGACCAGGCCACGGGCGCGGAGGTCGATCCGGGCTTCCGCCTCGGCAGTCCGGCCCGCCGACGCCAGAAAGCCGGCAGCAATTGCCTCATCCGGCGGCGCATAGGGCGCTGCAAATGACGGAATGCCGCACGTGACGTCTATTGTCGTGGCCGTCTGCATAACCGGGACTCAATGTCTGAACGTCACAATACCGCAGCTGCGCGATTCCCGCGGCACGGGTGCCCTTCCCGTCCTGCCCGGATTGCTACCGGTGTTAGCGTTACCGCCGGCAGTGAACAGCATTTGGTCGGCTTTTTCTTGCTCTTTGCGGGAGCATGTATTTTTCTTCGCAACCAGACTTCGGCCACACACGGGATACATATGCGGGGAGCGCGTACCGCAGGAAGGGCTTTGTTCATGAGCGCCCGGCTCGCCGGCAGGCTGGTTTTCGCGGCGATCATGCTGACCGTGGCGCTGAATTCTCACGCCGGCGCGGCTGAAACCAAGATCAATTTTGCCCTCGACCGCCCGCTGGAGGGGCCGTCCGCGCCGTTCCTGCTCCCGCTCGACACCGGCTGGTACAAGGCGGAGGACCTTAACGTTAGCGTGGAGCCGGCCGCCGGACCCGCGCAGGCGATCACCGGCGTCGCCTCCGGCCTGTTCGAGATGGCCTTCGTCGACATCAACGAGATGATCAGATATCGCGATGCCAAGCCGGAGGCGCCATTGCGGGCGGTCTTCATCGTCTATAACCGGCCCGCGTATGCAATCATCGGCCGCAAAAGCCGCGGCATCGCCGTGCCGAGGGATCTGGAGGGCAAGAAGCTTGGCGCGCCGGTCGGCAACAGCGCCTTCGCGCAGTGGCCGATATTCGTCAAAGCCACCGGTATCGACGGTTCGAAGGTCACCGTCGAGAATATCGGCTTCGCCGTCAGAGAGCCGATGCTGGCCGCCGGCCAGGTCGATGCCGTGACCGGCCTCTCGTATTCCTTCTACATCAACCTGAAGGACAAGGGCGTACCGATAGAAGACATCGTGGTCATGGCAATGGCCAATTATGGTGTCGATCTCTACGGCAAGGCGATCATCGTCAACACCAGGTTCGCGGCCGAGCATCCCGGGGCGGTACGCGGATTCCTGCGGGCATTTCTCAAGGCGCTCAAACTGACGATCAGGTCCCCGGCGACCGCGGTCGACGCGCTGCTCAAACATGACGATACCCTCAGGAAGGAGCTCGAGCTCGAGCGGCTGAAGATGGTCATCCGTGACAACATCGTCACGCCCGAGGTCAAGGCAAACGGACTCGGCGGCATCGACGCGGCGCGATTTGCCCACGCCATCGACCAGACAGAGATTGCCTACACGTTCAAGAACGGGAAGCCCAAGCCGGACGATATTTTCGACGCGTCCTATCTTCCCGCAGACGCCGACCGCCGGATCAGGTAACGGGGCGCGCCCGTCACGCCGCCGGATAGGCCCGCCGCGGCCGTTCGTTCGCGGTTACCAGCTTCGGCGTCCTGAACGGAGACTCATAGAGGACGGCGGCGATGGCGTTGGCGAGCTGCTCGTACGCCTGCCGCACCCCGCTCTCGCGGATATAGATGCCGGAGTAGAGATCGGGCAGTTTTGGCAACGGCGCATCGTCCCAGATCGGCATGCCGATGTCGTTGGCCACGCGGCGGCTCGTGGGCATGACTCCGAGCCCGACCGATACCGCATTGTGGAGGCTGGCAATGCTCGGCCCGACGAAGACATCTTCCCAGTGCAGCCCGGCCGCCTTCAGGGCGCGCACCGCAACGCGGTGATAGGGGCAAGGCGCGCCGTAGGTGACCAGCGGTATGGGACGATCAGCATCCAGTTCCGTCGACACGCCGCGCACCCAGACGACTTCGACCTGCGAGGACCGGTGGGCTTCGCCCGGCCGCTCAACCGTCAGACCCACAACGACGTCCAGTTCATTGGAGCGCAGTTCACGCATGAGGCTGTCGTAATGGTCGCTCCGCACGATGAAGCGGACGTCCGGCCAGTTGTCGCGGAAAAGCCCGAGCGTTCCGGGCAGAAGCTGCGCGACATAGTCGCTGGACGTCCCCACCCGGATCAGCAATTCGGTGCGCGGAACGGTGCCGCCCAGGCGCACGATCTGGTCGTTGATCGAGAGCAGGCGGCGCGCGTAGCCGAGCACCATCTCGCCGTGCGGCGTGAGCCGGATGCCGTGGGCGCTGCGGTCGAACAGGTCGCCGCCGAGCACGGATTGCAGCCGCTTGATGTGCAAGCTGACGGAGGGCTGGCTCAGACCGAGCGCGGACGCCGCCTTGGTGAAGCTGCCGAGATCAACGATCGTGACAAGCGTCCGCAACAGATCGGTCGGAATGTTCGTCATTCTCTCTTCCTTGCCGCCGGCTTCGAAAGCGTTTGCGTGCAAACAAAGCTGCACGCGTCGAATCTAGCATGTTGCATCCGGCGATCAATTTTGACGCCGCGCGTCGCAACAGGCGCAGTCCGGCCGGCCTGACCCGGTCCGGTGTTGTCGCCGCCCCGGCCCGGCTTCCGTGAGGACCGGTCTACTTGATGCGCTCGAGGATGCTGACGTAGTTCGCCACCGAAGTTCCGCCCATGTTGAAGACGCCGCCCAGCCGGGCGTTCTTCACCTGCAGGTCGCCGGCGCTGCCGGTGAGCTGCATGGCGGTGAGGGCGTGCATGGAAACACCGGTGGCGCCGATCGGATGGCCCTTCGCCTTCAGGCCGCCCGACGGATTGACCGGCAGCTTGCCGTCCTTCGTGGTCCAGCCTTCCCTGATGGCGATGGCGCCCTGCCCTTCCGGCGTCAGACCCATGGCTTCGTACTCGATCAGTTCGGCGATGGTGAAGCAGTCGTGC
>CAZUDR010000184.1:0-6668 GCA_964618715.1 uncultured Undibacter sp.
GGCGGCGGCGATGCAGGCCCAATGCCGCGCGGCGTGGATGGAGGCCCTGCTGGCTCACCATCTGGTTGTACGAATAGTCGAAGGCATCCTCGGCAGACCACGATGGATTGGAATCCAATCCGTAGTCAAGGTAGTACACGGTATATGCCCCGCGGTATTTCCCGCCTGTATATATCTCCGGTGTGGATTCGCTTGTGGTGCATGCCGCAGCGACATAGAACTGGCTCCCGCTGAAATAGGAGGCGAACTCCCCACTCTCGCAGCAGTCGAAGAACGCATGCGTCACCGTCCGCGCCATTTCGGCGCGCGGGGTCAAGGTGGTGATGTCGACCCACGACCTCGGCCAGGCAAAACGGCTGGGCGGCGACATCGTATTCCTGCATCGCGGGCGGCTGGTCGAGACAGGCCCGACCGCGGATTTCTTCGCCGCCCCGCGCAGGACAAGTCGATCATCGTGGCCTCGACCACCTCTACACGCGACTCCGGCCTGTTCGACTACATGTTGCCGAAGTTCAAGGACAAGACCGGCATCACCGTGAAGGTGGTGGCGCAAGGCACCGGCAAGGCGCTCGATACCGGCCGCCGCGGTGACGCCGACGTGCTGTTCGTGCACGCAAAGGCCCGTGAGATGAAGTTCGTCGAGGACGGCTACGGCGTGAAGCGCTATCCGGTGATGTACAACGACTTCGTCGTGGTCGGTCCGAAGGGCGACCCCGCCGGCGTCAAAGGCATGAAGGATGTCGCAAAGGCCTTCCAGACCATCAAGGACAAGAAGGCCGGATTCATCTCGCGCGGCGATCGCTCCGGCACCAACGGAGCCGAGTTGCGCATCTGGAAGGCGGCCGGCATCGACATCGCCAGGGATCACGGCCCCTGGTACAAGGCGATCGGCCAGGGCATGGGTGCGACGCTGAACACCGCCTCGGCGGAGAACGCCTACACGCTGTCTGACCGCGCTACCTGGATCAACTTCAAGAACAAAGGCGATCTGGTCATCGTGGTGGAAGGCGACAAACGCCTGTTCAACCAGTACGGCATCATGCTGGTGAACCCGAAGAAATTCCCGCACGTGAAGGCCAAGCTCGGCCAGGCGTTTATCGACTACGTCACCTCGCCGGAAGGCCAGAAGATGATCGAAAGCTACAAGGTGAACGGCCAGCAACTGTTCTATCCGAACGCCAACGCATCAGGAGCGTAGTGGTGACCGGTGTGCCGGCTGCGGCGCAGGACCTGGTCTTGCGCTGTGGCCGGAGCACTTAGTCACTCGCCAGCATGGCCGCCAACAGCATCCAGCTCTGCGCCGCCGGCAGCCTGAAGGCGGCGTTGACAGATATCGCCGCAGCATTCGAATCTGCAATTGGCGCCGGCGTTGCCACACATTTCGGCCCGTCCGGCCTGCTGGCAGCCGACATTGCCAGCGGCGCACGGGGGGACGTATTCGCCTCCGCCAACATGAGGTATCCGCAAGCGCTGCACGAAGCCGGCGCGAGCGGCAGGGTGCGCCATTTCGCCCGCAACGAACTGTGTGCGCTGGCCAGGCCGGGCCTTGATGTCACGGCTGAACGTCTCCTCGACCGCATGCTTGATCCGCAAGTCAAGCTGGGCACCTCCACGCCAAGGGCGGACCCGTCCGGCGACTATGCTTTCGAGTGCTTCGGCAAGGCCGACGCGGTGAGACCGGGCGCCAGGGCCGCGCTGGAGAAAAAGGCTCTCAAGCTCGTCGGCGCCGGGGACAGCGCGGCACCGCCGGCCGGAAGGATTGTCTATGGCTGGCATATCGACGAGGGACGCGCCGACATCTTCCTCACCTACCGCACCAATGCGCTGGCCGCGCAACAGCAGTACCCCGGACAGCAGGTGGTGGAATTGCCGGAGGTGCTGGCGGTCGGCGCCGACTACGGGCTCACCGTCATGAACGGCGCGCCAGCCGAAGCGGAACAGCTGGCCGACTTTATTCTTTCGGCCCATGGACAGAAAATTCTGGCCGCCTTCGGCTTTGTCCCCGTGAAGTAGTGGATGATCGTCACCAACTATTGAGGTGTTGTCGCCCGTGAATGCGTACGATCCGATAACCACCAGGTTCATCGATCGCGAACACCGTGAGTACCGCGTGCCCTGCTTTCGCGGACGATGACAGGCGGGTATGAAGGGACGTCATGCCCCTCACCCGCCGGACCCTGCTTGCCTCGACGGCCGCCGCGCTGCTCGCGCCGCGTCTTGCGCACGCCGCCACCGTGACCGATGCCACCGGGCGCGCGCTGCAGGTGCCCGACAGGGTCGCCCGCGTGTTCCCCGCCGGGCCGCCCGCCGCCATCCTGCTCTACACCCTGGCGCCCGGTCTGCTGCTCGGCTGGCCGCGCGCGAACCGGCCGGAAGAATGCGCCTACATGCTGGTGGACATCTGTACCCGGCCCGAGATCGGCCGGATTACCGGGCGCGGCAACACCGCCAATCTGGAGACGGTACTTGCGCTCAAGCCCGATCTCATCCTTGACGTTGGCTCGACACGCGACACCTTCGTCTCGCTGGCCAGGCGGGTGCAGGAGCAGACCGGCATCCCCTACGCGCTGCTCGACGGGCGCTTCGACGCCATTCCGGAGACCTACCGCAAGCTGGGCGAACTGATCGGCCGGCCCGACGATGCGAAAACGCTCGCCGATCATGCCGACCACACGCTGAAGACCATCACCGGACGCATCGCCGACATCCCGCGAGACAAACGCCCGCGCGTCTATTATGCGCGCGGCCCGCGCGGCCTGGTGACCGGGCTGGGCGGCTCGATCAATGTGGAGACCATCGAACTGCTGGCACGCAATGTTGCCGGTGGCACGCGCGGTGGGCTTGCCAACGTGTCGATCGAACAGGTGCTGTTGTGGAATCCGGACGTCATCGTCACCATCGATCAGTATTTCGCCGCCACCGTGCGCAGCGACCCGGCCTGGCAAGGCGTCGCCGCAGTGCGCGACGACCGCGTGCATCTGTCGCCAAAGATGCCGTTCGGCTGGGTGGACTTTCCGCCGTCGGTGAACCGGCTGATCGGGCTGTGGTGGCTGGCCAGGATCCTCTATCCGGACAAATTCCCCGAGGACATGCACGCGCTCACGCGCGACTTCTACACGCGCTTTTATCACGTGACGCCGACCGATGCGCAGATCGAGCATGTGCTGGAAGGGCGTGGTTAGGCACGCAAGCGACCATACATTCTGCTGTCATCGCCCGCGAAGGCGGGCGATCCAGTAACCGCGGATTTGAATTGGGCGGCTGCGACTACCGGATACTCCGCGTTCGCGAGGCTTGAAAAACTGGTGACTACAAAATCGCACCCCTGGCTTGGCAATTACAGGATAAAGGTCATCCCAGTTCGGATTTTTTTCTTCGACTAGCCTGATCTTCCATGCGCGATTCCATTTCTTCAGCCGCTTCTCACGCACGATGGCGCCCTCGATATCTGCATGCTGTTCGAAGTAGACTAACTTGGCGACATCATATTTGCTGGTGAAGCCCTGCGCGAGCTTTTGCCTATGCTCATAAACTCGTCGAATAAGGTCGTTCGTCACGCCAATGTAGAGCGTACCGCCGATCCTGCTTGCGAGGATATAGACGAAATACGCGCGCCCTCGTCCCATACTGAAACTCGGGTGGTTACTGGATCATCCGCTTTCGCGGATGACGACACCGAGTTTGGATCGGCGCCATGACCCGATCCGCCCTGCCCGGACTGGCGATTGCGACGGTGGTGCTGATCGCCGGGCTGCTGCTCGCCTTCACCGTCGGGCGATACCCGGTATCGCTCGGTGATCTCGC
This sequence comes from uncultured Undibacter sp., assembly GCA_964618715.1. Taxonomy (GTDB): domain Bacteria; phylum Pseudomonadota; class Alphaproteobacteria; order Rhizobiales; family Xanthobacteraceae; genus Pseudolabrys. The sequence goes on from CAZUDR010000184.1 coordinate 3,805, forward strand.
CCACGTGCTGTTCGCCAAGGCGACGGGGCAGGACACGCATGTGGCGCCTGCCATCGAAAGCGTCATCCTGCAGGTGCGTGGGCCGCGCGTGCTGGCCGCGGTGATGGTCGGCGCCGCACTGTCCGTCGCCGGCACCGCGTTTCAGGGCCTGTTCCGCAATCCGCTGGTCTCGCCGGATATTCTCGGTGCTTCCTCGGGTGCGGCGCTCGGTGCCGTGCTCGGCATCTTCTTCTCGCTCGGGGTACTGGCGATCCAGGCCTTCGCCTTCATCGGCGGGCTGATCGCGGTTGGCCTCGTCTACATGATCGGCTCGGCCGTGCGCGCGCGCGACCCGATCCTGATCCTCGTGCTCACCGGCGTCGTGGTCGGCGCGCTGCTGGGTGCCGGGGTCGGCCTGGTGAAATATCTCGCCGATCCCTACAACCAGCTCCCGGCCATGACCTTCTGGCTGCTCGGCAGCCTCGCCGCCGCCAATGTCTCCGACCTGTTGCCGCTGTTCGGACCGGTCGCCGTCGGCGCCGCGGTGCTGGTGGCGCTGCGCTGGCGCATGAACGTGATGTCGCTGCCGGAGGAAGAGGCGAAGTCGCTGGGCGTCGCCACCGGACCGCTGCGCATTGCCATCGTCGCGGCAGCAACGCTGACCACCTCGGCGAGCGTGGCCACCGCCGGCATCATCGGCTGGGTCGGACTGGTGGTCCCGCACCTTGCGCGCTCGCTGGTCGGACCGGATTTTCCCCGGCTGCTGCCGGCGGCCGCCATCCTCGGCGGCGGCTATCTCCTGCTCATCGACACGCTGGCGCGCACCGCCGCCGCGGTGGAGATCCCGCTCGGCATCCTCACCGCGGTGGTCGGCACCCCGTTCTTCATCTGGCTGCTCGCAAACATGCAGAGGACCTGGTCGTGAGGATCGAGGGCCGCGACCTCACCATCGGCTATCCCGACCGTGTTGTCGGCCGCGGGCTCGATGTCGGGCTGGACACCGGCGAGGTGCTGGCGCTGCTGGGACCGAACGGCGGCGGCAAGACCACGCTGCTGAAGACGCTGCTCGGCCTGCTCAGGCCGAAGGCAGGCGAGGTCGCCCTCGGCGGCAAGGCGCTGTCGCACTATTCGATCCGCGCGCGTGCACGGACCGTCGCCTATGTGCCGCAGGTCCATATCGGCACCTTCGCCTTTACCGTGGAAACGGTGGTGCTCATGGGACGCACCGCGCACGGCAGCCTGTTCAGCCGGCCGACAGCGCATGACCGTGCCGTGGCCGCCGCCGCACTCGAACGCTTTGGCATCGGCCGGCTGGCGCAACGGCCCTACACGGAAATTTCCGGCGGCGAACGCCAGCTGGTGCTGCTGGCAAGGGCTCTCGCACAGGAGCCGCAATTCATCGTGCTTGACGAGCCGACCGCCAGTCTCGACTTCGGCAACCAGGGCAAGGTGATGGCCGAGATCAAGACGCTGGCCACGTCCGGCCACGGCGTGCTGTTCACCACCCACGATCCCAATCACGCGTTGCGCGCGGCCAACCGTGCCTATCTGCTGCGCGACGGGACGCGCATTGCCGAAGGGACCGTGGACAGCGTGCTCAATCGTGAACGGCTGGAGGAACTCTACCGCGCGCCGGTCGAGCAGCTTGTCGATCCGGAGACGGGAGCGGTCGCTTTCCTTCCGCGCTAGCGCGCGGTCAGGACGCTTCGGCCGCGGAGGCGAGCCTGCGCCGCTGGTTGCGGGAATTGCGTAGCGCTTCCAGCGCCGAATTCGCCTGACGATGCAGGGCGTCGAAGTCGATCGAACCGACCACCGACGGCACTGCAACCGGTGGCGGCACAGCAACGGGCCGTCCGAAGATCGCCAGATACGCCGCGGCGCAGGCGATCAGTGCAAGCGGCAACGCCTGCAAGATGTTCACTCTCATTGGCAGCCCCCTGATCATGGCCGCCAAGCTAGTCGAATTTTATTTAATCACTGCGAATAGGTGCTGCCGTTTTCCGGCACCCCTGTTCAGCCTCCATTAACGCTGAACTAGCCGGACACGACCAGTGAATAGCGCGGATCCGCGCCGAGTACTTCCGCCTCCGGTAGGCCAAGCTCCTTGCGCACCATGTTGGCGCCCAGCACCAGCGCGACCATCTTGTAATAGGCGTGCCGGCGGCTCATGCCCTCGCGGCCCATGCCGCAGTCGGATGACAGCACCAGACGTTCGGCCGGGATGTGCTTGAGCGCCTTGCGGATGTGGTCGGCGATCTCCTCCGGCCGCTCCACCTGCAGCGAGTGGTGGTCGATGACGCCAATGGCAATCTTCTTGTCCGTAATGATCTTGCCGAAGTCGGCCAGATCCATGCCGCCGGCGCTCGCCGACTCGAAGGTTATAACGTCGGCGTCGACCTTGTTGAGCATTTCCAGCGCCGACTTGTAGCTCTGCACTTCCTTGAACATGCGCTGCTGTGAGGGATTGCCCCAGCAGGTGTGACACCAGACCTCGGTCTTGTCGCGCAGGCCCTTTACCGTGCGGTTGAACACCTCGACACTGAACGCCGGGTTGATCACCTCGTCGACGTAATTGCGCACGGCGAGCAGGTGGATCTGCGGCTCCTCGAACTGGATCACCGGGCAGCCCGCGTCGGCCAGCTCGTGCAGCTCCTCGTTGAGCGCGTCGGTGATGGCGAGGATGCGGTCCTTGATCGACTTGTAATGGCTGTCCTGCACCGCGAAGGCGACCAGCTCCGGCCCGATGGTGCCGAACTTGACCGGCTTCCTGGTCATGCGCTGGGCGACCTTCCACATGGCGGCATATTGCAGGTCGCCGCGCGTCACCGGGCCTTCAATTCCGGGCATCACACGCGCTTCGAGATAGTCGTGCAGGATATGGCCGG
>CAZUDR010000185.1:0-6627 GCA_964618715.1 uncultured Undibacter sp.
CGACGTCTCCACGCTGGCCGATCCGGCCGTCGTCGACGATCTCGTCAACAACCGGCAGAACAAGCGGGCCGGCGCAGGAGCCTGACGCACGCAGCGAACCGTCGTCGTGATCCGGGGGCCGCGCCTGGCGCGGCCCTCTCTGTTTGTCCGCCGGACATCCGGTGCCTGATCGACGGTTTTGCGCCGCGTTTACGTTACCGGCAGCTTTCCCGGAAGCCGCGGACGCGCCGCATTAATATTGCCCCCGTCAATGAAACGGGGCTCTCTCCAGATGGCATTGGTGCTGCGCAGAACCGCGCTCTTTGTCGCGATCGTGCTGATATGGGCGCTGCTCGCGGCAGCATCGCGCGCGGCCACGCGCGAAATCGTGGCATTCCCCGGCGTCGCGCCCGGCACAATCGTGGTGAAAACTGCGGAACGCCGGCTCTACTTCTCGCTCGACGGTTATCATGCATTGCGATTTCCTGTCGGGGTCGGCAAGGCCGGCATGCAGTGGAGCGGTGTCACCCGCGTCGCCGGCAAATATGTAAAACCGGCGTGGTCGCCGCCGGAATTAATCCGCCGCAAGAACCCGAACCTGCCCGATGTCATTCCTGGCGGTTCACCGCACAACCCGATGGGTGTGGCGGCACTGACGCTGGGCGACGGCGAGTATGCGATTCACGGCACCAACCGGCCCTCCTCGATCGGCCGCTTCGTCTCGCACGGCTGCATCCGCATGTACAACGACGACATCCGCGAACTCTTCCGCATGGTGTCAGTCGGCACACCGGTGATCGTGCAGCGATGAGATTTCCGTCTCGCAGCTGGATGAGGGGCTTCATCGCCCTTGCAATCTCTTTTTTAGGCGCCACGGCATCGCAGGCCGGCGATGTGGTGCCGTTTGACCGCGGCTACCCGCCGGGCAGCATTGTGATCGTGACCCACCAGCGCCAGCTCTACTACGTGCTCGGGCAGCGACGCGCGATCCGGTATCCGGTCGGTGTCGGCAAGGAAGGTATGGCCTGGCAAGGACAGGCGACGGTGGCTGAAAAACACGTGCGTCCAGCGTGGCGCAAACCGCCCTCGATCAATGGCGGCCGCTACGGGCCGATCATTCCGGGCGGTTCACCGCGCAATCCGATGGGTGCGGCAGTGCTCGGGCTCAGTCGCGGCAACTATGCCATCCATGGCACCAACAATCCCGCGTCCGTCGGCCGTTTCGTCTCGCACGGCTGCATCAGGATGCACAACAGCGACGTGGTCGACCTGTACGCACGTGCGCCGATCGGCACTCCCGTTATCGTGCTGCGCTGACCGGTTCCGCACGGTCCGCTGCACCCGGCATAAAACTGTGCACTGATGGCGGTTTCTCCGCCTGGCCCCGCGACCTCGACACAATTAGCCGGCAAGAATCGCGACATGGCGCGTCAGCGCACATCGCCCCACCCGGAAGTTCCCGGTCTCGCCGCCCGCAGAATCGCCACCGATATTCTCGATGGCGTCCTGCGCCGTCACATTGCGCTCGACGAGCAGCTTGGCGGCAAGGGCGCGCATGGCGGTCTTGCCGCGCTGCCCGATCGTGACCGCGCGCTGATGCGCAGGCTCACCGCCACCGTGCTGCGGCGACTCGGCACTCTCCGTCACGTTTTGCACGGCTTCCTCGACAAGGGATTTCCGGCGGACGCACCGCGGGTCGAGTTCATTCTGCTGATTGGCGCCGCGCAGATCCTCTGGCTCGACGTACCCGATCACGCCGCCGTCGATCTGTCCGTACGGCTGGCGCAGGGCGACCGTCGCGCGGCGCGCTATGCGGGCCTGGTCAACGCGGTCCTGCGCCGGGTCGCGCAGAACCGCGACACGCTCGCCGCCGTCGATGCGTCACGCGACACGCCGGCCTGGCTGCTCAAGCGCTGGCGCAAGACCTATGGCAACGAAACGGCGCGGGCGATCGCCGCCGCCAACGGCCACGAGCCTGCGCTTGACATCACCGTCGCCCGGAACGCCACGACATGGGCGGAACGGCTGCACGGCCGCGTGCTGCCGACCGGCAGCGTGCGCACGCAGGCGCACGGCGCCATCACGCTGCTGCCGGGATTCGCCGAAGGTGCCTGGTGGGTGCAGGACGCCGCTGCCGCGCTGCCCGTGCGCCTGCTCGGCGACGTGCGCGGACTTGGGATTGCCGACCTGTGCGCCGCACCTGGCGGCAAGACCGCGCAGCTGAGTGCGGCCGCTGCACGTGTTGTCGCGGTCGATCGCGCGCCCGCGCGCATCGCCCGCGTCACCGAGAACCTGGCACGGCTGAACCTTGCAGCCGATACCGTCACCGCTGACGTGCTCGACTGGCAGGCGGGTCCGTTCGACGCCGTATTGCTCGACGCACCCTGTTCGTCGACCGGCACCATTCGGCGCCATCCCGACATCCCCTGGCTCAAGGCCGAAGCCGATATCGCAACACTCGCTGCCGTGCAGACGCAGCTCCTCGATCGTGCCGTCGAGCTGGTGAAGCCCGGCGGCCGACTCGTCTATTGCGTCTGCTCGCTGGAACCGGAGGAAGGCGAGCAGCAGATCGCTCAACTGCTCGCCCGCGACCATCGCGTCGCCCGCGAAGCCATCACGGCCGACGATGTCTGCGGATGCAGCGAATTCGTCACCGCCGGCGGCGACCTGCGCACCCTGCCGTCGCACCTGCCCGACCCCGACCCGCGTTGGGGCGGGCTCGACGGCTTCTACGCCGCGCGCCTCATTCGCCGCAGCTAATTCACGGTCCGGACTGGCATATTGGCCCTTCGCCGCCCCTTCGGTATCTTGCCGTTCGCGCGCCAGAATCGGGCTGCGCGGCGGGGGGCAAGCGCCTTGACGATGCCGGTTTCGGTCGCGGAACGAGCCAGGCTCTCCTTGTTCATCGGGCGCCGCGGCTTCCGCAGCCTGTTCGCCAGGCTCCATGCCCATCCACTCAACCGCTGGCGCTTCGGTTCGGCCACCACCGACCGCATCCTGATCGCGCCGCAGGACCTGCGCACCGCCGACGCGACCCGCGCCAGCGAGATCTATGCCGGGCGCTACGCGTTCGCCGGCAAGGTGGTGATCGCCGACCGCCGCTCGCCGTTCGCCATGACACCGCCCTCCGACGAATGGGCTGTCGTGCTGCTCAGCTTCGCGTGGCTGCGTCATCTGCGCGCTGCCGATTCCGCCATAACCCGCGCCAACGCCCGTTCGCTGATTGACGAGTGGATCACCGTCCAGGGCGGCTGGCATCCGCTCGGCTGGCGTCCCGACATTCTGACCCGCCGCATCACCTGCTGGCTCAGCCAGGCGCCATTTGTCCTGCAGGATGCCGATGCGCAGTTTTACCGGCGTTTCATGCGCAGCCTCACGCGGCAGGTGCGCTACCTGCGGCGCACGATAAACGGCACGCGCGACGGGCTGCCGCGATTGCAGGCGCTGATGGCGCTCACCGCGGCCGCCCTGTGCATCCAGGGCCAGTCGGGCTATTTGCGCAACACGGGGCGGCGGCTGAGCGAAGAGTTGCGCCGCCAGATCCTGCCCGATGGTGGCCACATCAGCCGCAATCCCGGCGCGCTAATCGACCTGCTGATCGACCTTCTGCCACTGCGTCAGTTGTTCGCCGCGCGTCACCTGCAGCCGCCGCAGGCAGTCAACAACGCCATCGACCGCATGATGCCGATGCTGCGCTTCTTCCGTCATGCCGACGGCCACTTCGCCCAGTTCAACGGGATGGGTCCGACGCCATCCGATCTGCTCGCCACGGTTCTGGCCTATGACGATGCCCGCGGCACGCCGGTATCCAACGCGCCGCATTCCGGCTATCAGCGCATCGACTGCGGTCACACCGCGCTGCTGATGGACAGCGGCCGACCGCCGCCGCTGGCGGTGAGCCAGGAGGCGCATGCCGGCTGCCTGTCGTTCGAATTGTCCTGGCGGCAGCACCGGCTGGTCGTCAATTGCGGCCTGCCGGCAGTGAACAAGGCAAACTGGCGACAGGTGGCGCGCGCAACCGCGGCGCATTCCACGGTGACGTTCAATGACCGGTCATCGTGCCGTTTCCTCGAGGCAACATCGCTGCGCAAGCTGCTGTTCGGCATTCCGATCATCAGTGGGCCGCATAATGTCCAGCTCGAACGCAACACCGAAGCCGCCGGTGAATGGCTGCGCGCATCGCACGACGGCTACGCGCCGGACTGCGGCATCATCCACACACGCACGCTGCGGCTTGCCGCCGACGGCCTGGCGCTCGACGGCGAGGACAGCTTCGCGCCGGCAGCCGGCGACAAGCTGCCGCCGAAGGCACAGGATGAGTTTGCCATCCGCTTTCACCTGCACCCCTCGGTCAAGGCAAGCCGCCGGGCCGACGGCTACGGCGCAATCCTGCTCCTGCCCGACCGCGAAGTGTGGACGTTCAGCACCTATGGCGAAACGGTCGAGATCGAGGAAAGCGTCTTCCTCTCCGGCCAGGACGGACCGCGCCGCACCGTGCAGATCGTGATCTACGGGAACGCCCGCAGCCCCGACCGCGTGCGCTGGAGCTTCCGCCACACGCCGCCGGTGACCATAAGCAGCCGTCCCGACCCCGAGGCGGAGCCGGAATTGCCGCTGTAACCGATCCGCCGCCGGCTGTGGATGCCCGGCGCATCGGGAAAATGCCGAATACACTTTCGCCCGCGTCCTGTGATAGCCCCTAAGCCATGGCCAGCCATCTCCGCCGCATTACCCGTGCCCTGCTGTCGGTATCTGACAAGAAGGGCCTGACCGGTTTTGCCCGCGCGCTCGCCAGCTATGGCGTCGAACTCGTCTCCACTGGCGGCACCGCCAAGGCGCTGAAGGACGCCGGGCTCGCGGTGAAGGACGTTTCCGATCTCACCGGCTTTCCGGAAATGATGGACGGACGGGTGAAAACACTGCACCCGAAGGTGCATGGCGCCCTGCTCGCCATGCGCGGCAACGCCGGGCACGTCAGCGCGATGGAGAGCCACGGCATCAGGCCGATCGATCTGCTGGTGGTGAACCTTTATCCGTTCGAGGCGACGGTCGCCAACGGCGCCGCCTATGACGATTGCATCGAGAATATCGACATCGGCGGGCCGGCGATGATCCGTGCCGCCGCCAAAAATCACGCCGACGTCACTGTGGTGGTGGAGCCGTCCGACTACGAGAAGGTGCTGGACGAGCTTGCCCTCCATGTCTGCATGACGACGCTGGAGTTGCGCCAGGAACTGGCCGCCAAGGCCTTCGCCCGCACCGGCGCCTACGACGCGGCGATTTCCAACTGGTTCGCTGACACACTGCGCAATACCACGCCCGATTACCGCGCCTTCGGCGGCAAGCTGATGGAAGCGCTGCGCTACGGCGAGAACCCGCACCAGAGCGCTGCCTTCTACCGCAGCCCCGGCGAGCGCCACGGCGTCGCCACGGCGCGGCAGGTGCAGGGCAAGCAGCTCTCCTACAACAACATCAACGACACAGATGCGGCCTACGAATGTGTCGCCGAGTTCGATCCGGGACGGACTGCGGCCTGTGTCATCGTCAAGCACGCCAATCCGTGCGGCGTGGCGGAAGGCGACAGCCTGGTCGATGCCTACCGCAAGGCGCTTGCCTGCGATTCCACCTCTGCCTTCGGCGGCATTGTCGCGCTCAACCGCACGCTCGACGCGGACGCGGCGAGGGCGATCACCGGGATTTTCACCGAGGTGATCATTGCACCGGACGCCAGCGAGGAAGCGATTGATATTATCGGGGCCAAGAAGAACCTGCGGCTCCTGCTCGCCGGCGGCCTGCCCGATCCGCGCGCGGCCGGCACCACGGTCAAGTCGGTGGCCGGCGGACTGCTGGTGCAGTCACGCGACAATGCGGTGGTCGAAGAGATGCAACTGCAGACCGTGACAAGGCGGGCACCGAGTGAGAAAGAGCTGGCCGACCTGCGCTTCGCCTTCCGCGTCGCCAAGCACGTGAAATCGAACACCATCGTCTATGCCAGGGACCGTGCCACCGTCGGCATCGGTGCCGGACAGATGAGCCGGGTGGATGCCGCGCGCATCGCGGCGCGCAAGGCGGAAGACGCCGCGCGTGAACTGAAGCTGGCCGAGCCTCTGACAAGGGGATCGGTCGTCGCCTCCGACGCATTCTTTCCGTTTGCCGACGGCCTGCTGGTGGCGATCGAGGCCGGCGCCACCGCGGTGATCCAGCCGGGCGGCTCGGTGCGCGACGACGAGGTGATCAGGGCCGCCGATGACCACAACGTCGCCATGGTGTTTACCGGGACACGGCACTTCCGGCACTAGTACTTCTTATCCCTCCCCCGCTTGCGGGGGAGGGTGGCGCGCGCAGCGCGCCGGGTGGGGGCTCTTGATGATTGGCTCACCCCACCCGGCTCCTCGCGTTGCTCGGAGCCACCCTCCCCTAAAGGGGAGGGATAAGGCCGTGCTCGCCGCAACGCGTGTGGCCTCCTGATGCCGCTCGCTGAAACCCTCGCCGTCCTTTTGGTCATTGCCGTCATCGTGACGCTGATGGCCGGCTATCCGGTGGCACTGACGCTGGCCGGCGTGTCGCTTGCCTTCGCCGTGCTCGGTCATGCCCTCGGCGTCATGGATTTCGGCAGCTTCTGCCCGCAGGCCTTGATAAAGGCGGACA
>CAZUDR010000186.1:0-6625 GCA_964618715.1 uncultured Undibacter sp.
GACAAACCCGGGCGGTAACCGGTTGCGCCCGGTCGTCAGAATTTCGCACCAGCCGTGACGCCGATCAGATGATCGTCGAAACTGAATCTTGTTTCATTGCTGTCGCGACGGGTAAAGCGGTAGTGGAAGGAGACCGAACAGATCTCGTTCAAAAGATATTTGAGCCGCGCGTCGAGGAGATAAACAATGTCGACGCGCGGCTGCCCTTTGAAATCGTCGTTTTCATAGGTGGCCGCGCCCGAGAGAACGACATTCGGACGGAACTCGTAGTCGAAACCCAGCTGTGCGGCGTTGGCAAGAACAGCTGTCAGGCTTGTAGAGGCGGTGACGACCTGCTGTTCGGCATTGAAATAGATGTCGAGCCGCCGCGACGGACTCCAGACCAGCCTCGCGCGGTAGGCAGGCCCCTCAACCGGGTCGACCGCGGTGGATTCGAAGCGCTGGTTCATATACCCAACCGCGACTTCGCCCTTGATCAAATGCGTGAGTTCGAGATCAACCCCCGCCAGGGTGCGATAGCCGGAAGAATCGTAGCTCTGTTCCGGCGTGCCGCGCAGGCGACGCGTATTGCCTTCCAGGGCCACGAATACCGCGGACACCTCGGAAATGCTGTAATCGACGCGCCCGTGCACGACGTAGATCTGGCCGTCGCGCGCGTCCTGGCTGATAGGCGAGCCGTTTTGCGAGACGGTCGAACCATAGTCAAAAGAGTCGGCGCGCGCCCCGGCAGAGCCGGTAAAGCGGCCAAATTCTCGCCGTAGCGTCACATCTCCGGCAAACAGCGTGTACGGCGTCGGTTCCACGGCGCTGGCGGGCGAGGTGAAGCTTCCGATCTCTTCGTGGAGATAGGCGGCCCGGAAGGCGGTAAGCAGGGTGGTCGCGTGGTCGATATCGAGATGACCCTGCCCCTGGAACACAGCGTCGGTTTCGTTGAGCGATGAGTGCTTCCGATAGGCGGTGGTGATCGTCGAGGCCTCCAGCGTGAGGCCATGCCGCTGCCAGAGGCTTACAGCCCGCAGGCTTGCCCCCAGCTTCGCCGCGAGATCGCCTTCCTTGTTGGTGTTGGACGAGAACACATTGCTGTCATAGAAGCCGCCTGCAGTCAGGGCCGAATTGAACATCCAGGCGCCGGCGCGGATACCCCGTGGCTGGTATCCGGGCCACTGCCGGTTCCTGACGGGTGTATCCTCGGGAGCCACGACTTCGCGCGTCGCCGGATCGCTCAGCAACGGCAGGGGCATCTGATCGAAGACATACAGCGCGTTCCAGGGCGGTGCCCGAATGACAGGCCTCTCGGGGAGCACCTGTCCTTCGGACGGTGAAGTCATACCGGCAAGCAGCGCGGGGATCAGCGCACATCCCGCCAGGAGGCGTGTGCATCCACAGAAACGCGTCATCGCCGTTGCCGAAATACGGAAAGCCTCGGCAACAGATGGTACGTCGGAGGCAGATGTAACGCACGAACACTGGGCATCTGGCACGCCGCGGTAGGAACGTCAGGGAACCTTCAGAAGATGCGCTCTGTGACCCGGATATTGTCGCCCGGAAATATCCGGACCGGCCGGTCGAGCGTCACGACCCGCTCGACCGTACGACCGGCGGGACGAAGATAGATTTCGCGTTCATTGGCGCGGTAGGTCAGCCCGCCCGCGGTCGCAATTGCATCCGCAAGAGTCAGGCCCGGACGAAAGGGGTATTCGCCGGCCTTTTTGACCTCGCCAAAGATATAGAATGGCGCATACGCGGCGATTTCAACACTGATCTCGGGGCTCTTCGGATTCGTCGCGAGCTGGCCCTTCATTCTGGCAGCGAGCCGTCGCTCGAATTGTTGCGTGGTCAGGCCCGACGCCTTGATCTGTCCTGCAAGCGGAATTGAGACGTAGCCGCTGCTGTTGATCTGGTATTCGTCGTTCAATTGCTCGTCGCTGTAGATCTTGACCCTCAAACGATCATTGGGACCGAGGAGATACGGTCCACCTGCGTTCCCCCGGAGTTCCGCAGAGTTCGACAACGGCTCGTTTTGAACAGTGGCTCCGGCGCTACATGCAGCGAGACCGATTGCCAGCAACAGCAGACACCACGCACGCCGACTTTGGAACAACATTTCTTCCCCCGAACGCAAACGCTACCAACTATCGAAAGCTTACAGCCTGATGCGCCGAATGCCACAACGCACACCATCGAGGTAAGTTCCGGTCTCGAACACTGTTTGCTGAAATGGTGCTCCGACACCACGGGAGAGTCACCATGCAGCCGGAAACCGGAGACAAAGACGAGTGTTGCGTGAAGCGCGTGACGGCCATGCACCGGTGGCACGCAACGCTTCAAACGCGGATTGAGTCACCGCGCGGAATAACCAATTACCGCCCTGGTCAATCTCGCGGCAGTCCCTTGCATTTCTCTCCGCGACTTGTCGGGCAAGACCCGCTTTCGAGTTGATTCAGGATTCAAACGGAACGCCGGCTACATCGCACGACGACATTAAAACCTGGCTGCACGGAACGACCTGCCTTGTGACGGGTTGCCGTCGCAATGTCTTCACAAACTCGGATAAGTCTGGCGGCTATCCGCGACAGCGATGATGCGGGTGTGTGACGGAGAAGATAATGGCGTTCGGAATTTCGCCTTCATCCATCTGGCAAAATGGTCCGACAACGTTCGGTTGGCCAGTACCGTTCGACCGGTCGCGTCGCCGCCGCTCGAGCCGCTCTGTCCGCCGGCACTCCGGCCGCGTCGTCCGCGAGCCGTCAACCTTGCTGCTTGCGACCAAGCGACTTGTCGATATCGGCGCATCCGCATTCGGCCTGCTGTTCTTTGCGCCGTTGTTCATCGGCATCGCCGTGGCTATCAAGGTGACGTCGCCCGGGCCGGTATTCTTCCGCCAGAAGCGATACGGCTATCACAATCGGCGGTTCTGGATTCTCAAGTTTCGCACGATGTACACCCACCTCGGCGATCCGCGCGGGACCAGTCAGACCGTCGACGGTGATACACGCGTAACGCCGATCGGCCGCATTCTGCGCAAAACCAGCCTGGATGAACTGCCGCAGCTCATCAACGTGCTCCTCGGCCACATGTCCATGGTCGGGCCACGACCCCATGTGCCGGGCATGCTGGCCGGCGGATTGCTCTACGAAAACCTCGTTCCCTATTATTTCCAGCGACACAACATGAAGCCGGGTATTACCGGTCTCGCCCAGGTCTCCGGGTATCGTGGCAGCACGGCAGTGCCGCTAACCGCGGTTGAGCGGGTCGACCATGATCTGCGCTACATCGAGATGTGGTCGTTGTGGCTTGATCTGGAAATTATCGTGCGCACGGTGGCGCGGGAGCTGGTCGGGGGCTCGGGCCACTAGCCGGCAAGGGAAAGCGGCTCAATTGCCGCGATGGCCGAACGCCAATCGCGCCCGACGGCCTGCTCCTGCCGTCAAGGGGTGCGCCTCCGGTCCCGGAAACAGCGACCGGGAGCCGCCGGCCTGATCCGGACACATAGGCCCAAGGTCCAACTCGACGGTTCGGGCACGCGGTTGAATAGTGTGTCCATGCAGAGGACACCCCTCCCCGACCTGCAGGAGTTGCGCCCGGTTCCCCCCTCCGCGTTCGCGGCCATCCCACAACCGGGTGCCGGGCGGCCAGTCTCCCCGGGCTGGCCGCCCGTTTCTTCCGGCGAAAAGCGATTGCGCCCCTGTCGTTGCTGATCACACCAGAGTGCCGCGCGTGCCGTTCACACCTGTTTATTGCAATTAACGGTCTTGCCCCATGGCAAATCACCCGCCGCGGATCGCAATTGTTGACGACGACGCGGCCGTCCGAAAGGCGCTGACGAGACTGCTGAAGGCGGCGAACTACCAGGCCGACGCCTATGCGTCCGTGGAGGAATTTCTGGCGGCGCTCGGCAACAACGTGCCGGAGTGCCTGCTGGTCGACTACCAGTTGCCCAGAATGACCGGTCTTGACCTTCAGGCGCACCTTCAGGAAACCGGCACATCCATTCCTGTGATCATCGTGACCGCGCACAATGAGCCCAAGATCCGCGAAAGCTGCATCATCCTGGGCGCCTCGGCGTTTCTCGCCAAGCCGGTCGGCAAGAAGGAACTGCTGGCTGCAATTCAGCACGCGCTGGAATCGCGCGAGCCTGCCTCCGCGCTGGAGTAAGGGGATCGCCGGGAGAATCGACGCCCTCCCGGTCGACGCCCGGGTTTCCGCAATGGCCGATTCAATGCCGGACGACCCCTTGCCGGGTCGTGCCGTTTTCCTTCAGTGACCGATCCTCACGAGCCCGGCGAGTTGCACAAGCTCGGCAACCGAGCGCACATTCATTTTGTGCATCATCCTGCTGCGATGTAATTTGACGGTCTTCAATGAAATGCCAAGTTTGCCGGCAATCTGCTTGTTGAGCAGTCCGGACACGACGCCGCCGAAAACCTCTCTTTCGCGCGGTGTCAGGCCTGCCAGCCGGGATTGAATCAGCTCCTGTTCGCCCTTCTGCTCGCGGTCTTTCACCTGACGCCGGCAGGCGACCGCAATCGCCTCCAGCAGATCCCCGGCTTTCGCCGGTTTGGTCAGAAAATCGACCGCACCGCCCTTCATGGCCTTGACGCTGACCGGTACGCCCGACGACCCGCTCAAAAAAACGACCGGCCGGTTGGCATTGCTGGCCGCCAGCTCCTGCTGGATTTCGAGCCCGCTCATGCCGGGCAAAGACATGTCCAGAATTGCGCAACCCGGCACGTCGGGATCATGCTCATCAAGAAATTCCCGCCCGGACTGATAGGCCCGCACCTCATAGCCTTGCGTCCTCAGCAGCCGTGACAGCGATTTCAGAACAGACCGGTCGTCATCCACGACGAAGGTAACAAATTCACCGCTGGTCATGACCCGCTACTCCCTTTTGGCGACAGGCAACGTCAGGATCGCCGACGCGCCTCCACCCTGGTTGTTTTCAAGCGCAATATTGCCGCCGTGAGACTCGGCAATCGCCGCGCAGATCGACAGTCCCAGTCCAAGGCCCTCCGACTTCGTCGACACGAATGGCTCAAGCAGGTTTCCCTGTAGCGCCGACGGGATCCCTGGACCGTTGTCGGAAATGACTATACTGACACGGTCATCCGCTGACCGGCTCTTGATCGAGATCTGCTGACTCTCATTCCGGCCCGGCGCCGAACTGAACGCTTCCATGGCATTCATCAGCATATTGATGAGAACCTGCTGCAGTTCCACAAAATCGCCCCGCACAGGCGGAATCGGCAACTGCAAATCCGTCCGCACATCGATTCCGCGTCGCACGACCTCGCCCCGCAGAACCGAGAGCGTCGCATCCGTGAGCTTGTCGATCGCTATGACCTCGAAATTGCCGGTGTCGCGCTTGATCAGGCCGCGGACCCGGCCGATGACGTCTGCTGCGCGCCTGTCCTCGTCAACAATGTCCTGCAGCGTCTCCCGGATTGCGTCAATATCCGGCGATGCGGCTTCAAGCTGTGCAATTGCGGCCTCCGCATTGGACATGATTGCCGCCAGCGGCTGATTAAGCTCGTGGGCGATCGAGCTGGACAGCCTGTTGACGACAGACTGGCGCATGAGTTGTGAAACCTCGCGACGCTGCTTGCCATCAAGGGTCGTCAGGGTTTCCTTGACAAGGACGAGTTCAGTGATGTCCTCGTGGGTCACGACCACGTGGATCGAGCCGTCGTTTTCGAACCGGTTCGCCCGAATCTGGAACCAGCGATTGCCGCAGAGATACTCCAGCGCAAAGGTGTCGATTTTTCCTGCGAGGATCGCCTCGAGATGTTCTGCCACGCGCGCCCCGGAGGAGCCGGCGTCGCCCGACATCCGGCAGACCTTGAGATAATTTTCGCCAATCCCGTGCCTGGGATCGGGGTAATCATTCTCCTTGGCGAAGCGATGCCAGGCGCTGTTGACGTCGATGATGATGCCCTGCTCGTCCAGGATCGCGATATGGGCCGTGAGCGCATTGAGCGCCGCCAGCAGGAGACCCCTGCTGCTCAGCGCTTTCTGTTCGGCCAGCTTCCGGTCGGAGATGTCGTGGAAGAAAACCACCGCTCCGTTGCGCGACGGGTAGATGTGATAATCGAGCCACCGACCGGGGCGCAGTGCGGAGCGCAGTTCGGCATGCATGGGCCGGTGCCGCTCCAGCGACTCCTTCATCAGTCCGGCGCAGGGGTCGTCCGTCTTGCAGAAGGTCCAGAAGCTGGCACCGACGACCTGCTCCCTCTTCATGCCCATCCACTCGAGACATGCCTGATTGACGTCGGTCAGCCGGTAGGAGCGGTCCAGCGTGAAATAGCAGTCGGTAATGCTCTGAAGGGTGCGGCGGAGGTTAAGGTGCGCCAGCTGGAGAGACCGCTCCGATTCCTTCCGGTCCTGGATCGAGGTCGCGATACCCAGGAGCGTCGTGGCACGGCCTTCGCCATCGCGGCTCAGGACCTTCTCCCGGCAACTGAGCCAGGTGTATGTCCCGTCCGCGCGACGCACCCGATGCTCCACGATTGCGACAGCGTCGTCGTCCATCCGCCTGGTCCAGGCGCGGTGGGCATCAAAGTTCGTCATGTCATTGGGGTGAACAATGGCCTTGAGCCCATTGTTCATCAGGTCATTAATCTCGGTT
>CAZUDR010000187.1:0-6617 GCA_964618715.1 uncultured Undibacter sp.
CTCGAGATACTGCTCCATCATCGGCGTGATGCGCGCATCGCCATTCGCCGTTGTCCGGGCGGAAGGCGGCGCGGAGTCAGGCCCGTTGATGGTGGCAGGACGCGGGACGGCCATGGAGCGGCAAGGTAGCAGATGCCCCATGGCTTTTCATGCGCGAGGAGCGGTCAACCCACACCAATGTCATCATCCGCGAAAGCGGATGATCCAGTAAACGCAAGCAGCGCAAAGGTTACTGGATGCCCCGCTTTCGCGGGGCATGACGCCTGTGGATGACGCCCGCGTGCGGGCTACTTCGACAGCCGGGTTCCGGTGATGCGCTCGAGATTGCCGTGCCAGATCTTGTCCTTGTCCGCCTTGGGCATGTCGATGCCCTCCAGGATCCGCAACGTCTCGCGCGTGTACATAGTGCCCTTCTCCGGATCGAACGGGCAGTCGGAAGCGAACACGATCTTGTCGAGGTCGTAGAAGGCGAGTCCGCAATGGGTCGCCGGCACGCCGCCGAACACGGCGGTATCGGCGTAGAAGTCGTGCTTGAAGTAATCGAGCGGGCGCTTCTTCAGGCTCTTGAGCACGATGGTCAGATCCTCGTCCGACGTACGTGCGCCAAGCTGGTCGTTGCCCGGACCGATACGGCCTTCCAGCATCGGCACGATGCCGCCGAAATGGTGGGTGATGATCTTCAGGTTCGGGTACTTGTCCATGATCTTCGAGTACACGAGGCGGGCCATGGCTGCCGCCGTCTCGTAGGACCAGCCGAACGTCCACCAGATTTCGTATTTCGACTTCGTCTCGGACTTGTAGTCGGGGGAACTGGCGTCGCGGGCCGGGTGCAGCCAGACCGGCTTGTCGAGCTTGTTCATGGTCTCGAAGAACGGCTCGAATTCCGGCGCATCGAGCGGTTTGCCGGCGATGTTGGTGTGGATCTGCACGCCGAGCGCGCCGTTCTTGATCGCGCGTTCGCATTCCCTGACGCCGGCGTCGGGACCGCCGATCGGCGCCTCCGCCACCCAGCCGGGAAAGTGTTTCGGGTTTTTGGTGCAGATGTCGGCAAACCCGTCATTGACCGCCTTGGCGTATTCCTCGATCTGCGCTCCCTTGGCCAGCAGCTCGAGCGGCGGCATCGGATAGGAGAGGATCTGCGCGTAGTCGTCGAACTGCTCGACGATCTTCTTGCGCACGTCGAGGTCGTGGATCGAGGGAATATTGCGCATGCGCTTCCCGATGTCCGGATAGCCGCTTTCCACCAGCTTGGCGAAAAACGTCTCCGGAATGAAATGGGTATAGGCATCGATGCGCATGAACGGTGTCCTCCGTGACGGTTGCTTTTGTTTATTCAGTAAGGCGTGATGACATTGAGCAGCGCCTGGCGGCGCTCGTTGGCCACCGCGTCGCGGGCGCGGGCGAGCGCGTCGGGCAGGTCGGCGGGATTCTCGACGCGTTCGGCATAGGCGCCCTGCGCCTTGGCGATCTCGTCGAAAGGCGGGGCCGGATCGAGGTCGGCCAGGTGTCGGCCGTCGTTTTCGCCGGCGACCCCGTCCTTGAACATCGACAGCGTTGCCCGCCGCACCGCGCCGTAGCGGCTGTTGTTGAACACGATGGTGAGAATGGGGAGCTCGTATTTTCCGGACACCCAATGTCCGACTGTCGGGTTGGAGAACATGTAGGCGCCGTCGCCCAGCGTGGCGACGATAAACTTGTCCGGTGCCGCCAGCTTGGCGCCGAGCGCGGCGCCGAAGCCCCAGCCGAGTCCGCCGGCCGGTCCGAGCGCGAACAGCGTGCCCGGCTTCTCGCGCGCGCAATGGTCGGGGCGAAGCGGGTATTCATTGAAGATGACGGCGTCCTCGCCCACCGCCTCGCCGATGGCATGCGAGAGGTACTCCGGCGAGATCCGTTCGCCGGCGGCGGAATCCCTGGCCAGCTGCGCGCGGCGCGTGCGCATGCGCTCGGTGAGCCGGCTGCGGCGGGCGGCAATGCGCGCCTCCGCCAGGCCAAGGCGGCTCCCGACCGCGTTATCGAGTGCGGTGAGCGCATTGACGACGTCGGCCTGCACCGCGAGGTCGCTGGGGAAGGAGCGCATCGGATAGCGCACGAAGAAAGGATCCTCGCCGACGTGGACGACATGGCAGCCCGCCGGCGGATGCTGCAGGCTCGGAATCCATGGCACGTCGGATTCCAGAACGATGACAAGGTCTGCATCTGCGATCAGCGCGCCCGGTTCAAAACCGAAATGCATCGGATGGCTGGACGGCAGGCACACCGTGCGCGGATTGTGGGTGACAACCGGAATGGCGCAGCGCTCGGCGATATGCGCCAGCACCGGGACCGCCGCGGCGGGCAGCGTGGCGGCGATGATGAGCGGCCGTTCGGCAGCGACGATCCAGTCCGCGAGCTGCGCAATGCTCTGTGGGTCAGGATGGGTTGCTGCCGCCTGCGGGCGCGGTTTCGCCGGCCCCGGCGGTTCCGGCAGCGGTGCGGACAGCGGCTCACGCGGCAGCACCAGATAGACGGGGCCGCGCGGATGCGCCATCGCCACTTCCACCGAACGTGCCACCACATCACCGACCTGGCCGGGCACGCGCAGTTCGTAATCCCATTTCACCAGCTCGCGCACCATGCCGGCCTGGTCGAACATTTCCTGCGCCCAGTGAATCGGCCGCGTGCGCGAACCGAACTGGCCCTTCTCGGTGATCGGGGTGCGGCCGGCAGCGAGGATCATCGGCACGCGGTCGCGCGAGAGGTTGGTGAGGTTGTTGATCGTGTTGCCGGTGCCGACGTTGACATGAACCATCACCGCCTGGGGGTGGCCGTTCATGAGATAGGCACCGTGCGCCATCGCGACGGCGAGATTCTCGTGCGGCACCAGCACCGGCCTGGGAACTTTGGCGTTGGTCTTACCGGCGCGGCTGAACGCCTCGACAACGGGCGGGAAATCGGTGCCGGGATTGCAGAAGAAATAGTCGACGCCGTGGTCGGCGAGCGCGCGCAGGAAGCCTTCCCCGGCGATGGTCGGCCGTCCTGACGGTGCCGCGGACATTTTCGCTTCGTCCCGTACTCGCGCCCGCGCGGAACCCTGACATCGGCTCCTTCGGGCGGTGTTGTTGTTGTCGGGCGAAGTTGTACGCGAGGGGACAGGGACTGACAACGCAGGGAGATGCGCGCGCCCGCTGCCTACGGTTGCAGAAGCAGCGGACAATTCACATTGTCAAAAAGTCTATTCCGCCGCCATGCGCAGTGCGGGCTGAGCCTCGAACTCGGCGAGGCATTTGGCAAGGCCCTCGCCCTCCGGATCGACCAGCGCGGCGGTGCGCGCGGAGGCAATCGCGTCGGCGGCGCGTGCGGGTGGGATTTGCCCACCGAGCGCGGGGCGGATCAGCCGCTGCTCGATGGTGCGATAGTTGGCAAGTCCGCGCGCGTGCGTGTCGCCATAGCCCTTGATCAGGCGGGCGCACTCGGCGATCTCGGTCGCCAGGCCGGT
The DNA here is from genome assembly GCA_964618715.1 of uncultured Undibacter sp. Taxonomy (GTDB): domain Bacteria; phylum Pseudomonadota; class Alphaproteobacteria; order Rhizobiales; family Xanthobacteraceae; genus Pseudolabrys. The sequence continues at coordinate 3,476 of CAZUDR010000187.1, forward strand.
CGACAGCGGTGCCGTTCCTGCGATTGCCTCGAGCCATGCGTCGATGGTGGCCTGTTCCTGCCTGTAACGGTGGCCATAGGGACGCAGTCCTTTCAGCCTGGCGAGAAACAGAAATCTCAGGTAGCCGCCGACGGTCGTGGAGTTGATCTCCATGCCGAAATACACGCGACCGAGCCAGCCGCGTCGCGCCGCCATCGACAGGATCGGTCGCGCCATGAACGGCGGCAGCAGCTGGCACAGCTCCTCGATCCCCGGCTTGAGGAACTCGTGCACGGAATATGGTTCGTCGGTGACCCCCAGCTCCTCGCGTGCGATACGCTGCATGCGTGCCGGCGCGATTTTCGCCTCCGCAACGCGCACCACGTCCTCGTAGGACATGCGCACGGCGAGATGACGGGCGACCTCCTTCAGCAGGTTGCCCTGTGCGCCGGCAGCCTGGTCGGCCTCGAGGATCGGTTTCAGCCGCGCCATGTAGAGTCGAGCGTATTTGATGCTCTGCCAGGCATGCAGCCGGCGCACGCCTTCGATGGCGACCGGTTGCGCCAGCGCAGGGAATGTCCGGGCCACCTCCTGCTCGAGCGATTCTTGGGTGGCGGCGGCGTGACTCTTTCGATCGGCAGTCGCAATCGCGGTCGTTCGGGCACGGGCGGCCTCCAGCCCGGCGCGAAACCCGCGCAGGTTGGCGTCGACCGATTTGCCGTCGGCGCGGATCGCATTCTCGAACTGCTCGGGCGCAAGCGTCAGACGGCCGCTGCCGGCGATGGTGCCGAGCATGACCGCGCTGATGATCGAACCGCTGTCGTTGGCGAGTCTCGCCATGTCGACCAGCAGCGTTTCGTGCGCGTGGTCCCTGATCGCCCTGGTCAGCCTGTCCTGGTCGAAGCGGCCGTCGCCCATGGCGATCTTCTCGTCCATGGCATAGAAGCGGCTGGTCGAGGCAATGACGAAAGTGCGGTCCGGCGTGACGAAGCCGCCGGCCACCGTGCGCCCGGCTTCCAGCAATTCGCTCGCCACCGCAAGATCGATGTCGCCGACACCCGGCGTCAGCGCCAGCACCGGCCGCTTGCCGCCAAGGTCGCCGGCGGGCACGGGAAGCATCTCGATGTAATAGGTCGTGGCGCCGGTGCGTTGCGCGACGCCGGGGATCGACGTCGACTGCACGGGAAAGCCGGCCTCGGCCGCCGCCGTAATGATCCAGTTGGTCAGCACGCCACCACCCTCGCCGCCGAGGGCGGCGATCAGCACGGTGATGGGGCGAACGGTGTCGCTCATGCCGCGGCCCCTGCATCGCTTTTTGCGCGCCGGATGTTGTAGCCACCCAGCCAGCCGATCACGGTCTGGCGGATGCGGAACAGCACGCGGTCGCGCCAGGTGGCGTTGCGCACGATCTCGGCACGGTAGAACGACGGGCACAGCACGGCGGCGTGCGCGACCTCGCCGCACAGCCCGCAGCCGACGCAACTGTCGACCACATGCGCCACCGGATCCGTGCGCAGCGGATCGGGCGAGGGCTTCACCGTCAGCGACGGGCAGCCCGACAGGCGGATGCAGGAATGGTCCCCGGTGCAGATCTCGTCGTCGACACCGAAGCGGGCGCGGGTGACACGCATCCCGCGCTTGAGCTTCTCGGCGTCCTCGGCGCGCACGCGGCGCTGGCGTGCGAGCTGGCACTCGCCATCGGCGATGATGACCTTGAGGCCCTTCTCGGCGGTCTTCATCGCCTCCTTCAGCGTCTTCGTCATCGCTGCGACGGAATAGCTGCGCACCGTGCGCAGCCAGTTCACCCCCATGGCGCGCAGTGTCTGCTCGATGCTCATGCCCGTCGCCGGCCCGTCGCGGTTGGCCGTACTGGAGGGAATCCATTGCTGGCCGGTGGCGGAGGCATAGCCGTTCTGCATGACGATGAGGACGCCGTCGCCCTTGTTGAACAGGTTCGACGCCACGCCGGTGATCAGTCCGTTGTGCCAGAAGCCGCCGTCACCCATCACCGCGATCGGCCTTTTGGACAGGTTGGGTCCGACCGCGGCGGCGCTGGCCAGCGACATGCCATAGCCGAGGATCGAATTGCCCATCGAGAAGGGCGCGAAAGTCGCAAAGGAATGACAGCCGATGTCGGCGCTGATGTGGGCCGGCCCGAGCTCGCGCTGCATCAGCTTGAGTGCGGAGAACACCGGCCGCTCCGGGCAGCCGGTGCAGAAGGCCGGCGGTCGCGGCGGCAGATCGCCGAGCGCCGCCGCGGCCTTCGGTTTGTGCGCGATCAGCCCGCGCGCCTTTTCGGCGACGGTGTCGGCGTCGATCCCCTTCGGCCGCGTCGCCTGCAGGAACGCGGCGAGGCCCTCGAGCAGCACGTCGGAGGTGTACTCGCCGGCCTGCGGCAGCGGACCCTTGCCCAGCACCTTGGTCTGGATGTCCGCCTTGCGCAGCTCGACATTGACCGCCTGCTCGATGAAGTCGGGATTGCCTTCCTCGACCACCAGCACGGCGCGCTTTGATGCGCAGAATTCGCGGATCTCCTCCGGCACCAGCGGGTAGACCACGTTGAGCACCAGCATGGGCACGCGCGAGGCGCCGAACACGTCGGCAAGCCCCATACGCTCGAGCGCGCGCAGCACACTGTTGGTCAGTCCGCCCATGACGATGATGCCGGTGTCGTCGAGATCGCCGGCGATCGTCTCGTTGAGCCTGTGCTCGCGGATGAACGCGCGCGCCGCCGGCAGCCGCTCCTCCACCTTCAGCTTCTCCTGCACGAAGGTAACCGGCGGATGCGCCAGCTTGCCGTAGTTGAAGCGGGCCGCTTCGGGAATGCGGTTGATGCCGGAGAATTCGGGCTTGCGGTTGGCGCTGGCGGCGAATTCGCCGGTGGCGTGGCAGGCACGGATGCGCAGCTCCAGCATCACCGGGGCGTGGCTCGCCTCCGACAGTTCGAAGCCATTTTCCACCGTGCGCACGATGGAGGGCAGGTCGGGGCGCGGATCGAGCAGCCACATCGAGGACTTCAGCGCGTAGGCGTAGGAGCGCTCCTGGATGACGCTGGCACCCTCGCCGTAATCCTCGCCGAGGATGATCATGGCGCCGCCGACGACGCCGGGTGAGGCGAGGTTGGAGAGCGCGTCGGCCGCCACATTGGTGCCGACGATCGACT
>CAZUDR010000188.1:0-6614 GCA_964618715.1 uncultured Undibacter sp.
TCCGCCTCGGGCACGACGATCTCGACCTTTATCTTGGGTACGAAGTCCACGGCATATTCGGTGCCGCGGTACATCTCGGTATGGCCTTTCTGCCGGCCGAACCCGCGGACTTCGGTAACGGTCATGCCTTGAACGCCCTTTTCCGTCAGCGCCTCTTTGACATCCTCCAGTCTGTGATGCCGGATGATGGCCTCGACCTTTTTCATTGGCTGTCTGTCCTTCCCCCCAAGCCCGCCGCACCGATCCGGAGAACCGCGCTTCCCGATAGCAGGTCTTGTGCCAACCGATATGGACAAAATATTCTTTTAAAGTCAGCATGTTATGTCGCCGATGACGCATCGCTGCCCGGTTGCCCAAAGATCGGTGCCTAATGAACAGGCAGTTTGCCCTGTTATTATTCAGCCGTCGACGGGCGATCGCGTAGATGGGCAGATGTGCCGATTTGTCGGGCTTTTGACGGCCCGGTACTCTCGCAAACCATGATCGAGCTGCTCACCACAGCCGAAATGGGCGAGGCGGATCGCCTTGCCATCGCGGGCGGCATTGCGGGCATCGATTTGATGGAGAACGCCGGCCGCGCCATCGCCGACTGCGTTGGAACCGCTGTGCGCGGACGGCGGATCGCGATCGTCGCCGGCCCCGGCAACAATGGCGGAGACGGCTTCGTGGCGGCGCGCCATCTCGCGGGGCACGGCTACGAGGTCCGCATGATGCTGGCCGGTGATCCGGCGCGGCTGAAAGGTGACGCCGCGATGGCCGCCGAACGCTGGGCTGGCCCCGTTCAGGCGGCGTCGCCCGAGGCCCTGGCAGATTGCGATGTCATCATCGACGCACTGTTCGGCGCGGGCCTTGATCGGCCGGTCGAGGGACTGCCGCGCGCGATGATCGAGGCAATGAATGCGAGCGGCGCTCCGGTTGTTGCTGTTGATCTGCCAAGCGGGGTGAATGGAACAACCGGTGCGGTCATGGGCGTGGCGATCAGGGCCGTGCACACGGTGACGTTCTTCCGCCGCAAGACCGGCCATCTGCTGTTGCCCGGCCGGCTGCGTTGCGGCCAGGTGCAAGTGGCCGATATCGGCATTCCCGCTGCCGTCCTTGACAGGATCAGGCCGGCCACATTCGCCAACGAGCCGCCACTGTGGAGCGACAGCTTTCCGGTGCCGGGCCCGCAGGGGCACAAATACACGCGCGGTCATGCGGTCGTGGTCTCCGGCGGCCTGTCGACCACCGGCGCGGCACGGCTGGCAGCACGCGGCGCGCTGCGGGCCGGGGCGGGACTGGTGACCATTGCCAGCCCGCGCGATGCGCTTGCCGTCAATGCCGCGGCGAGCCTGGCGGTAATGGTGCGGCCGGCGGATGGTCCCGACGAGCTCACCGGATTTCTTTCCGACGCGCGGCGGAACGCGGTCCTGCTCGGACCCGGCGGCGGCGTGGGGCCAGCCATGCGCGAGCAGGTGCGGGCGGCGCTGGGGAGCGCGGCAGCCGTCGTGCTTGATGCCGACGCGCTTACCAGCTTCGCGGATCACCCGGCGACGCTCTTTGACGGGATCGCCGGCCGCGGCCGGCGCGAGGTCGTACTCACGCCGCACGATGGAGAATTCAAACGCTTATTCAGCGGGATAGATGAAGATGCTCAGGTTCATAACAAAATTGAAAAAACGCGACTAGCGGCAAGAACAAGCGGCGCAATCGTCCTGCTCAAGGGGGCTGATACCGTGGTGGCGGCCCCGGATGGCCGCTCAGCCATTGCCGGGAATGCCCCGCCGTGGCTGGCAACCGCGGGCGCCGGCGACGTCCTCGGCGGCATGATCGCCGGCCTGCTCGCGCAGGGCATGCCGGCGTTCGCGGCGGCCAGCGCAGCTGTCTGGCTGCATGGGGAGGCCGCGCGGGGCTTCGGCCCTGGCCTGATCGCGGAAGATCTCAGCGAGACGCTGCCGGCGGTCTACCGCCGGCTCTTCGCCGAACTGGGACGGGGCAGGCTCACGTGACCTCGAACCAGGCCGCCATGCCGAAGGCCATGTGTTCGATCATGTGACAATGCATCATCCACTTGCCCGGATTGTCGGCGACAAAGGCGATGCGTTCGGTGCGTTCCGGGTCCACGATCACGGTGTCGAGCCAGTAGGGCGTGAAACCGTTCCCGCCGCGCTCGAACTGGCGGAAATGATGGCCATGCACGTGCATGGCGTGGGGAAACGGGCTGCGATTTGGAAAGTCGATCACAACCGTACGGCCGCGTTTCACGGTAAACAATGGCGGGCCGTCATGCCCTGTGGCGGAAACACCCGCCAGCGCCCAGATGCGCTGCTGCGGCGGGACGCCCTGGCCGCGGAAGCCGGCGGCGCCCATGCCGCCACCCATGCCGCCCATGCCCCTACCGCCCATGCCGCGGCCCATCATCATGCGCATGCCGCCGCCGTCGAGCGGCACGTCGACCTTCAGGGCCCCGGAAACGTCGAGCGTTGCCGGTAGCGGATTGTCAGGCAGCGGCGCGGGCTCGGGCAGGGCAGCCGCACGCAGCGGCGCTCCGGCATCATAGACCAGACGTCCGACCTTCAGCTCGCCGCCGCGCAGGTCGTCGACCATGATCGGGGCCTCCGATCCGGGATCAAGCGTGGCGTCGAGGAACAGATCAATGCGCGTGCCCGGTGCCAGCCGCAGGATACCCTCCGGCGCGACTTCCGGCTTGGTGGGCTGGCCGTCGACGGCCATCACCCGCGCCCGGTGCCTGGCAATGCGGAGCTGGAAGATGCGCGAATTGGCGACGTTGACGAGCCGCAGGCGCACGCGCTCGTTGGTCCTGACCGGGATATCGAGGAGGTCCTCGCTGTTGAGGGTGATGTACTGGCCGAGCCGCCCGGCCATCGCGGCATCGTGGAAATTGCCGAAGCTCGGATGAATGTCGCCGCTCTCGGTGAGCCGCCAGTCGTCGATCACAACAACCAGATCGCGGTCGACCTCGACCGGCTCGCGCTCCGCAACCAGCAGCACCCCGTAGAGCCCGCGTGCCAGTTGCTCGGAGGAGAGGAAGTGGGTGTGGTACCAGAACGTGCCGGCGTCGGGCGCGACAAACCGGTAATCGAAGCTCTCACCCGGCTCGACAGGTTTCTGCGTCAGGTGCGGCACACCGTCCATGGCATTGGGCAGACGCAGCCCGTGCCAGTGCACGACGGTCGACTGTTTGAGTTCGTTGACAAGCCGGACCCTGACCTCCTCGCCCTGCCTGACCCGCAGGGTCGGACCGGGGGCCGTGCCATCATAGCCCCAGATGGGAGTCGGCGGCATATCGCGGCCACGCAGCTGCGCGGCGCCCGATCGCGCCCGCACCACGCGGAAGCCATCTTCGGCAATTGCGGATGCAGGCGTTCCGCCGGCTTGCGAACAGGCGTTTCGCGGCAGCGACAATAACGTCAGGCCCGCGCCGGCGGCGAGGATGAGCTTGCGGCGGCTGATTGGCATCAGGCCGCCTTTCGGGGTCGAATTGCTTTTCATTTGTTTCGTCTCGGAATCGTCCATCCGCCCCTAAAATGGCATTAGCAGGGCTTCCCGCAGGGGGCTATTGAGCCAGGTCAAACGGGCCCCAATTTAATGGCGCGGCCCGGATTTCGCGTGATATAAGCCCGCCGCCCTTGGCGGGCGCCATTTGGCGGGCTTGCCTGGGGGCGAGGCGTCGCGTTAAGCCCGGCCTGCGCGGCGCCCCGATCCAGCGTCCTTTGACTGCCCTCTGCGGGCGTGGCGGAATTGGTAGACGCGCGGGATTTAGGTTCCCGTGACGAAAGTCGTGGGGGTTCAAGTCCCTCCGCCCGCACCATGCCGAGGGTCCGCGCGACAGCAGGGAAATGGCGCATCCTGTCGAACCGTCCGGCGCTCCGGGCCATCTCGGGCAGGCCGCAAGTACAGGTAAAATGTGAGCAATGCAGGTTACTGAAACACTGTCTGAAGGTCTGAAACGCGAATTCCGCGTGGTCGTTCCCGCCGCCGAGCTTGATGCCAAGGTCAACGAGCGGCTGGACGAACTCAAGGGCCGTGTCCGCATCGACGGGTTCCGCCCTGGCAAGGTTCCGGTCTCTCACCTCAAGCGCGTTTACGGCCGTGCCGCCATGGCCGAGGTGATCGAGTCGACCGTGCGTGACGCCAACAGCCAGATCGTGGGCGAGCGCGGTCTGAAGCTCGCGGCCGAACCCAAAGTCACCATGCCGGAGGAGGAAGGGGCCATCGAGCAGGTGATCGCCGGCAAGGGCGACCTCGATTACAAGGTGGCGGTGGAGATCGTGCCGGCGATCGAGTTGCCTGACTTCAAGAGCATCAAGCTCACCAAACCGGTCACCGCCGTCGACGATGCGGAGATCGAAAGCGCACTGGGCCGCATTGTCGAGCAGAACAAGCCGTGGCTGCCGAAGGCCGAGGGCGGCAAGGCGGAGAACGGCGACCGGGTGATCGTCTCCTTTGTCGGCACCATCGACGGCGAACCCTTCGAGGGCGGCAGCGCCGATGATGCACCGGTGTTGATCGGGTCCAATACATTTATTCCGGGGTTCGAGGAGCAGCTAATCGGCATCGGGGTGGGAGAAAACCGGACGCTGAAGGTGAAATTCCCCGACCAATACGGAAGTTCGAAACTCGCCGGCAAGGACGCCGAGTTCGCTGTCACCGCCAAGTCGATCGAGTCGCCGGGCGAGGTGACGATTGACGATGCCTTTGCGAAGTCGCTCGGGCTGGAGTCGCTGGACAAGTTGCGCGAGGCGATCAGGGACCGCATCGCCCGCGAGGACGTCATGATGTCGCGGCAGAAGGTCAAGCGTCAGTTACTCGATGCGCTTGACAAGCAGCACAGGTTCGAACCGCCGCCGACCCTGGTCGAGGAGGAGTTCGAGCGCGTGTGGAAGTCGGTCATCGAGGAACTGGAAGCCGAGGGCAAGACCTTCGCCGACGAGAACACCACCGAGGAGAAGGCAAGGGAAGAATACCGTGCCATCTCGGAGCGGCGGGTGCGGCTCGGGCTGGTATTGGCGGAGATCGGCGAGAAGAACAACATTACCGTTACCGACGAAGAGCTGAACCGTTCGCTCATGGAGCAGATGCGACGGTATCCCGGCCAGGAGCAGCAGGTTTACGAGATCTACCAGAAGAATCCGGGCGCACTCGCGAGCCTGCGTGCACCACTGTATGAAGAGAAGGTCGTTGATTTCGTGCTCGAGCTGGCCGACGTGAGCGAGAACAAGGTCTCGCGCGAGGAGCTCTACAAGCCGGAAGACGAATCGGCTCTGACTGCCTGACCTGCCGCCAGCTTGCGGCGGCGCCATCGTGCCCGTACATCACCGAGACGCGGCGCCACGGCTGCGCTAGCCTTCGGCGATTCGCGTAAGGAAACCGATATGAAAGACCCGGTCGACACTTACATGCAGCACCTTGTTCCCATGGTGGTCGAGCAGACCAACCGGGGGGAGCGCGCCTACGACATCTATTCGCGCCTGTTGAAGGAGCGGATCATCTTCATCACTGGCCCGATCGAGGACGGCGTGTCGACACTGGTTGTCGCCCAGCTCTTGTTTCTGGAAGCGGAGAATCCGAAAAAAGAAATCTCCATGTACATCAACTCGCCGGGCGGGGTGGTGACCTCCGGTCTGGCGATCTACGACACCATGCAGTTCATTCGCCCCCCGGTTGCCACGCTTTGTATTGGCCAGGCGGCTTCAATGGGCTCGATGCTGCTGGCGGCCGGTGCCAAGGACCTGCGTTACGCGCTCCCCAACGCCCGAATCATGGTGCATCAGCCCTCCGGCGGATTTCAGGGGCAGGCGACCGACATCATGCTGCACGCCCAGGAAATCCTGAGCCTGAAGAAGCGGCTCAACGAAATTTACGTCAAGCATACGGGGCAGTCGCTGAAGAAGATCGAGGATGCGCTTGAGCGGGATTACTTCCTCACCGCGGAAGCAGCCTGCGATTTCGGGCTGGTGGACAAGGTCATCGACAAGCGCCCCGAGGAACTTCTGCCTAATCCGGCCTCATCGTCGTGACGGTTGCGGCAATCTGCCAGGCTCTCACACCGACTTGCTGCGGGGAATCTGCCCCGGAATAGCCGCTTTTGCCCCTGTGGGCGGCGGGTTATCGTTAATAGATTCTTGATTAGCACGCCGTTAGCATGCTTCGCTTATGGTAGGGGGAAGCGTAGGGAGTGCGGCCTCCCGGGCGAATACACAGGCCGCCGTGCTGGCGTTCCGGCGCGAAACTTGCTTCGTTTGGTAGGGCAGCTTGATCGCGTTGCCGGCCACGGAGAGTAAGAACGAGAGTGACGGAGAATGGAATGAGCAAAGTCGGCGGCAGCGATTCCAAGAACACCCTCTATTGCTCGTTCTGCGGCAAGAGCCAGCACGAAGTCCGCAAGCTCATTGCCGGTCCGACGGTCTTCATCTGCGACGAGTGCGTCGAACTGTGCATGGACATCATACGTGAGGAGAACAAGTCCTCGCTGGTGAAGTCGCGCGACGGGATTCCGACTCCGAAGGAAATCCGCAAGGTGCTCGACGACTACGTGATCGGTCAGGATCACGCGAAGAAGGTTCTCTCGGTCGCCGTTCACAATCACTACAAGCGGCTCAACCATCAGACCA
>CAZUDR010000189.1:0-6584 GCA_964618715.1 uncultured Undibacter sp.
CGTCGTGCCCTATCTGCCGCTCAGCGAACTGGCGCCATCACGAACCCCGCGCGGCGGCGCGCAGCCTTCCCGTAGCCAGCAGCAGCAGCAATCGGGAGGCGGACAATGAGACTCAATGTCCTTGGCGGCGTCATTGTCGTCCTCATCGTGGCGGCGCTGATCGTCACCTATTCCGCGCTGTTCACGATCTACCAGACCCAGCAGGCGCTGGTGCTCCGCCTCGGCGAGCCGTTGCCGCCGATCACCGAGCCGGGCCTGCACGTGAAGGCACCATTCATCGATACCGTGATCTATATCGACAAGCGCATTCTCGATCTTGAGGCGCCCGCGCAGGAAGTGATCGCCTCGGACCAGAAGCGGCTGGTGGTGGACGCCTTCGCGCGCTACCGCATCTACGATCCGCTGCGCTTTTACCAGACGCTCGGCTCCAAGGCTTCCGCCGACTCGCAGCTCAAGATCCTGCTCAACTCGGCGCTGCGGCGCGTGCTTGGCGAGGCGACCTTTATCCAGGTGGTGCGTGACCAGCGCGCCGACCTGATGAACCGCATCCAGAAGTCGGTCGACCAGGAGGCGAAGGCCTACGGCATCCAGGTGGTCGACGTGCGCATCCGCCGCGCTGATCTGCCGGAACAGAACAGTCAGGCAGTCTACCGGCGCATGCAGACCGAGCGTCAGCGTGAGGCGGCCGAGTTCCGTGCGCAGGGCAACCAGCGCGGCCAGGAAATCCGCTCGCGCGCCGACCGCGAGGTCACGGTGCTTCTGGCGGAGGCCAACCAGAAATCGGAGACGATCCGCGGCGAGGGCGATGCCACGCGCAACGAGATCTTCGCCAAGGCGTACAGCCAGGATCCGGATTTCTTCGCCTTCTATCGCTCGATGCAGGCCTATGAGGAGGGCCTGAAGCCGCGCGACACCCGGCTCCTGCTCAATCCCGACACCAGCTTTTTCCGCTACTTCAACGACCCGACGGGCAAGGGTCGCCCGCCGGCGCCCTTCCCGGAGCCTGGCGCCAGACAGCCGCCCGCGGGGGCGCCGGGCGCCGACTCGTCGGGGGCGAGTTCCCCGGCGGCGACCGCCGGCAGCGGACAGTAGGCTGACGTGAAGCGCGGCCGGGCATGAATGACTTCGTGGCCGCGTTCGGTCTGGTGTTCGTCATTGAAGGGCTCATCTTCGCTGCCTTTCCGGGCTCGGCGAAGAAGGCCATGCTCAGCGTGCTGGAAACACCGGAGGCCGCGCTGCGCGGAATCGGCCTCGCGTCCGCCGTGGTCGGTGTGATTCTCGTCTGGCTGGCCCGCGGCGGCTGATCATCTGCGAGCCAGCCGCCCGTCGCGGGAAACCGCCCATTTCCTGAGGAATAGCAGCCTCGCGGCGTATTGATGGCGTTGCCCTTGAATCGCCCAGAAGTGGAGGGCACTGTCGCCGGGATCCCTCTTATCAGGAGCCAAGACGCCCATGGGCGCATCCTTCCCCCGCATGCGTGTCCACCGCGCCGGCCTGCGCGGCCTGCCGGCGATTGTCGCCGGCGCGGCCCTCCTCTTGTCGGTGCTGGCCGCTCCGGCGCAGGCGCGAGGACCGGACGGCATCGCCGACGTGGCCGAGCAGGTCATCGAGGCTGTCGTCAACATCTCGACCAAGCAGTCGGTGGACCTGAGCAGCAATGTCGTGCCGCAGCTGCCGCCGGGTTCGCCTTTCGAGGAGTTCTTCGAGGAGTTCTTCAAGAACCGGCGCGGCAGGGAAGGGACGCGGCCGACACCGCGGCGCGTGAACTCGCTTGGCTCCGGCTTCATCATCGATCCGTCCGGATTTGTGGTGACGAACAATCACGTCATTGCCGAAGCGGATGAAATCAGCGTCGTCCTCAACGACGGCAGCACGTTGAAGGCGGAGATCGTCGGCCGCGACACCAAGACCGACCTGGCGCTGCTCAAGGTGCAGTCGGACAAGCCTCTCAAGGCGGTGACCTTCGGAGACAGTGACAAGCTGCGCCTCGGCGAATGGGTCATTGCCATCGGCAATCCGTTCAGCCTGGGCGGCACGATCACCGCCGGCATCGTTTCGGCGCGCGATCGCGACATCAATTCGGGACCCTACGACAACTACATCCAGACCGACGCTTCCATCAATCGCGGGAATTCCGGTGGTCCGCTGTTCAATCTCGACGGCGAGGTGGTGGGCGTGAACACCGCAATCATCTCCCCGACCGGTGGCTCCATCGGTATCGGATTCGCGGTGCCGTCAAAGACGGTCGTGCCGGTCATCAACCAGTTGCGCGAGTTCAAGGAGGTCCGGCGCGGCTGGCTCGGCGTGCGTATCCAGCAGGTGAGCGATGAAATTGCCGAAAGCCTGGGCATCAAGCCGCCGCGCGGCGCACTTGTCGCCGGTGTCGATGACAAGGGCCCCGCCAAACCGGCCGGCATCGAACCGGGCGACGTCATCGTGACCTTCGACGGAAAGGACATCAAGGAGATGCGCGACCTGCCGCGCATCGTCGCCGATACGCCTGTCGGCAAGAGCGTCGACGTGACCATCATCCGCAAGGGCGAAGAGGTCACCAGGAGCGTGACGCTCGGGCGGCTCGAGGAAGCTGAGAAGCAGGCGGCGCTGACGAAGAAGGAAGAGGCGCCGGAGGAAAAGCCGGCGGTGAAGAAGGCGCTCGGCCTTGATCTTGCGGATCTCACCGACGCCCTGCGCAAGGAACACAAGATCAAGACATCGGTGAAGGGTGTGCTGATCACCAAGGTCGATCCCGACTCGCCGGCGGCCGACAAGCGGCTTCAGCCGGGCATGGTGATCGCCGAGGTGCAGCAGGAGCAGGTCAGAACCGCCCAACAGGTACAGAGCCGCATCGAACAGATGAAAAAGGCGGGTCACAAGGCCGTGGTTCTGCTGGTCGTGACCCCGGACGGTGATCCCACCTTTGTGGCGCTGAGCCTGCAGTAGTTCTTCAAAACGACGTCGTTCCCCGCCGGCGCGTGCTCGCGCGGGCGGGGCGGCGGAACTCACGCATCGGCAAACTCGTCGCGCCGGTAGCCCTGAATATAGAGGAGTGCGGTCAGGTCGGCGTGATCGATGCGCGCCGTGGCCATGGCGGCGACCGCCGGCTTGGCGTGGAAGGCCACGCCGAGGCCCGCTTCCCTGATCATGTCCATATCATTGGCGCCGTCGCCGGCGACCATGGTCTCCTCCGGTGCCAGTCCCCGTTGCGCACGCAGGTCCAGCAGGGTGGCGCGTTTCTGTTCGCGGCCGAATACCGGCTCGACAACGCGGCCGGTGAGGCGTTCGCCGCTGACTTCGAGCGTGTTGGCACGGGCCTCGTCAAAGCCGAGCCGGGCAGCGATGCGGCCGGTAAAGAGGGTAAAGCCGCCGGAGACCAGGCAGGTATACGCGCCGTTCGCGCGCATGGTGGCGACCAGGGTACGGGCACCGGGCGTTGGCGTGATTCGCTGCGCAATCACCTCGTCGATCACCGCCAGTGGCATCTCCTTGAGCAGCGCCACCCGTTCCCGCAAGGCGGGAGCAAACTCGATCTCGCCACGCATCGCGCGTTCGGTGATGGCGGCGACGTAGGATTTCAGGCCGGCGTAATCGGCAAGCTCGTCAATGCATTCCTGGCCGATCATGGTCGAATCCATATCGGCAAGGAACAGCTTCTTGCGCCGGTGTGCAGCGGGCTGCACCACCACGTCGACCGGCAGACCGAGGGCGGCGCGCAGTGCGTCGGCCAGGGCGCGTTGGTCTGCGGCTGTCCCTGCGCTAAAGGGAATGTCGGTGGCTTGCGGGCCCAGCGGCACGGGCTTGCCTGCAGCAGGCAGCGCCGCGCGCGCGCGCTCGACGAGCGCAGGGTCGAGGGTCGACGTCCCGATGAGTGTAGCGACGTGAGACATGCGATGCACGATGCCGGTCAAGCGGTGCTTATTGCAGGGCCGACTGCCAGCGGCAAGTCGGCGCTGGCGCTGGCCGTGGCCGAAAAGTTCGATGGCGTCATCATCAACACCGACTCCATGCAGGTCTACCGCGACCTGCGCATCATTACCGCGCGCCCGACACCTGACGAGGAAGCGCGGGTGCCGCACCGCCTGTACGGCCACGTCGACGCTGCAGAAAACTATTCGGTCGGACGCTGGTGCCGCGATGCGGGCGAGGCGCTGGCCGAGGTTCGGGCGCAACGGCGCGTGCCGATCCTTGTCGGCGGTACGGGCCTCTACTTCAAGGCGCTGACCGCCGGGCTCGCCGCGGTGCCGCCGATTCCGGCCCGGTTGCGGGAAGAGGTGCGGGCGCGGGTCAGGGCGGAAGGCGCTCCGGCCCTGCACGCCGAACTGATGGAGCGCGACCCGGACACGGCGCGGCGCATAACAGCGAATGATCGTTCCCGCATCTCGCGCGCCCTGGAAGTCGTGCTGGCAACGGGCCGGCCACTGTCGGACTGGCACCGCGAGGGTCTGCCGCCGCTGATCGACGCGGGGAAGGCCGTCAAGGTGTTCGTTACCTGCGAACGTCAGGAACTCGTGCGCCGGATCGAGACACGTTTTGCTGCCATGCTGGAAGCCGGCGCGCTGGCGGAAGTCAGGGCGCTTCGCGAACGGCAGCTCGATGCCGCGCTGCCGGCGATGAAGGCACATGGGGTGCCCTGGCTGATCCGTCATCTCGACGGCGAGATCAGTATGGAGGAAGCCACCGGCGGCGCGGTGATGGATACGCGCCGCTACGCCAAGCGCCAGCTGACCTGGTTTCGCAACCAGATGAATGAGTGGCGCTGGCTGTCGGCGCACGAAGCGCGCACCGAAATCATTGGCACCACAGGCTGATTTGTGTTTTCCGGACTTACGGCAACGCCGTGCCGGCGCATGCGTCGGCCTGGCCGGTCGTCAGCAGAGAATAGCAATGTAGATGAACAAACCAGGTGGTGACGAAGGGTCCACGGATTTAGGCAGTTATAAAATAATTCAATCTGAAATGCGCATCGATCAGTGGTGTTTAGGGGGCAATGATGCGCAGCTACACGCCGAACCTCGTCGGCACGATTGCAATTGCAATCGGAATTGCTGCCTTGGCCGGTGGCGTAGCGACACGCCTGAATGCCGAGGCGGTGGTCGGGCTGACCCGAATGGTTGACCTGTCCAAGGTGGGTCAGCAGGCGGAGCCGAAGAGCATCGAGAAACTGCGCGCCGAGTATCAGCGGCCGAGCGTCATTCCGTTCCCGAAAGAAAATCCGTACACCGCTGAAAAGGTCGAGCTCGGCAAGAAGCTGTATTTCGATACGCGGCTGTTCCCCGGCCAGGAGATCAAGGCCGAAAACCTCGCCAAGGCGATCGCCACCTACGAGCGAACCGTCGTGTCCGGCCGCGCGCCGTTCGACAAATGGATCGAGGGCGACGAGAGCGCCATCTCGGAAAGCGCCAAGCGCGGGTTCATGATCTTCAACACCAAGGCGCAGTGCAGCGGGTGTCACGGCAGCTGGCGGTTTACCGATGACAGCTTCCATGACATCGGCCTGCTCGACGATGGGCCTGCGGGCAGCCGCCTACGAGAGGTCCCCCGCTCGTAGGCGGCAGCTTGCATTCTGGCGCCGAATTCGCCTTTGATCCGCCCGGGGCGCACCGATCGGGCGCCAATTAGCCCTTGACCGGCGGGGGACTGCCTCCTATAACCCGCGCAATGAAAATTCGGGCAGGAACAATGTCGCGCAATATTATTACTGTAGTAGGAGTTCGGACGCCTCCCGCGGGGCCCTGACGGGCTTTGCGCCAGGATGCGTCCGGACATGGCCCTGCTACGGGCCTTTTTTATTGGCCGGAACGGCACCTCACGACGATGACGCAACGACAGGACGGACAAGCAAAGGCAAGGACGAGGCCATGACACGGGAAATGACCGGCGCCGAAATGGTGATCGAGGCGCTCGCCGACCAGGGCGTGAAACACCTGTTCGGCTATCCGGGCGGTGCGGTGCTGCCGATCTACGATGCGCTGTTTGCACAGGACAAGGTGCAACACGTGCTCGTCCGTCATGAACAGGGCGCGGTGCACACGGCGGAGGGCTATGCCCGCTCCACCGGCAAGGTCGGCTGCGTGCTGGTCACTTCCGGGCCCGGCGCCACCAATTCGGTGACCGGCCTCACCGACGCGCTGTGCGACTCGATCCCGATCGTCTGCATCACCGGCCAGGTGCCGACCCATCTGATCGGCAACGATGCGTTCCAGGAATGCGACACGGTGGGCATCACCCGCCCGTGCACCAAGTACAATTACCTGGTCAAGCGCATCGAGGATCTGCCGCGCGTGCTGCACGAGGCCTTCCATATCGCCGCCAGCGGCCGCCCGGGTCCGGTGGTGGTCGACATCCCCAAGGACATCCAGTTTGCCACCGGCACCTATTCAAAGCCGAAGGATTTCGCCCACACGGGCTACCGGCCGAAGCTGAAAGGCGACATGGCGCAGATCAGGCAGGCGATCGAGCTGATGGCCCACGCCAGACGGCCGTTGTTCTATACCGGCGGCGGCGTGGTCAATTCCGGCAAGGCGGCCTGCGATCTCCTGCGCGAGCTGGTCAAGCTGACCGGCTTCCCGATCACTTCGACGCTGATG
>CAZUDR010000190.1:0-6571 GCA_964618715.1 uncultured Undibacter sp.
TCATGGGCATCGGTATGACGGTGACCGCGGCCTATATCTTCCTCGCCATCGTGCTCGCGCCCGCGCTGACGCAGGGCGGCCTGTCGCCGATGGCGGTGCATCTGTTCATACTTTACTGGGGCATGCTGTCCTTCATCACGCCGCCGGTTGCGCTCGGTGCCTATGCAGCCGCCGCGCTCGCCCGGGCGGCGCCGATGCGGACCGGGCTTGAAGCGATGCGGCTCGGCAGCATTATCTACTTCATTCCGTTCTTCTTCGTGCTCAATCCGGCGCTGATCCTGCAGGGCTCATGGCAGGGCATCATCGTTGCCACCGGTTCGGCGTTTCTCGGCGTCGTCCTGGTCGCCGGCGCACTGCAGGGCTATCTGCTCGGGCTCGGCGATCTCCGGCAGGCCGGCCGTGCACAATGGCCCGCGCGCCTGCTGATCATCGCCGCCGGCATGAGCCTGGCGACGCCGGGCGGTGGCCTGCTGCCGTGGTCCAACCTCCAGGGGTCGGGCGCGGCGGTGATCATGTTTGCCGCCGCGCTGGCACTGGTTCTCGGGTCGCGCCGGCTGTTCGGGCAGACGTCCGCCGCGGGCTAGCCCGATCATCTGGATGCAAGTTCATCAGAGCCGCCCGACGCTACAAGGCTAATCGGCGCTGAACCGCTCCGCCGGCGGCGCAATCTCGGTGACCAGATCGCGCACCAGCGTCTTGTTGGACAGCGGTGCCAGCTTCATCTCGCCCGCCCTGAGCCGCGCCGTGCAGGCGTAGACGGTCCTGCCGTCGAGTTCGATCATGCACTCCTTGCAGGCATTGGCGTTGATGCAGGAGTAGCGGATGGCGAGGCCGGGATCGCGGTTGATCCTGATCCAGCGCAGGCCGTCGAGCACCGACTGTCCGGGCTCGAACGGCACCTCGTAGCTTTCCCACCGGCCATTGTCCGGATCGCTGCCGCGCCAGATGGTCAGTGTCGCGTGCGTGCTCATGACGCCGCCGCTTCCGCCTGAGCCGCACCGCGCGACACGGTGACTTCGCCGTCCCGCCAGGACACGATCTGGTTGACCGCCCATTGCGGCAGGGTTTGCGGAAAGTCCTCCCGCTGCTGGGCGCCACGCGTCTCGTTGCGCGCCAGCGCCGCTTGCGTCACCGCGCGCGCCACGACCAGCATGTTGCGCAGGTCGAGCCAGTCGAGCCGGCGCATGTCGAATGCGCCAGCATCGGGCGGCACGTCGCCGATTTCCGCCGTCATGGCCCCGATGGCGCGCAGCGCACGTGCCAGTTTCCCGCCGGTGCGCAATGGACCAACGTCGTCCTGCATTGTCGATTGCAGCCTCTGCAGAAGCTCGGCGGTGTTGAGATCGGCGTGTTTCGAACCGGCGGCCAGCAGGTCAAGCGCCGCGCGCGCATCGCCACCCGCGGGTGTCGCCCTGAGCTGTGCGGCGTGTGCTGCCGCGGCGCGGCCGGCCTGGCGGCCGAACACCAGCGCCTCGGTCACCGCGTTGCCGGACAGCCGGTTGGCGCCATTGGCGCCCCCGACGGCCTCGCCGGCGGCGAACAGGCCGGGGACGCCGGTGCGCATGGCGTCGTCCACTGCAATGCCGCCCATGTGATAATGCGCGATCGGCGCCACCTCGACCGGCGTCTGCGTCAGATCGATGCCGTTGGCGGCAAGCCGGTCGATCACCGGGCCGAAGGCGTCGCGTAGCGCGCGCCCAGAGCAGTGCTGGAAGCTCAGATAGACGCCGCCGTGCGGCGAGCCACGGCCGGCCTCCACCTCCTTGACGATCGCGTAGCTGCCGACGTCGCGGGTGACGACGTACTTGCCGTCCTCGACCACGCCGTAGGCTTGCGTGAATTCCTCGCCGCGGCTGTTCAGCAGCCGTCCGCCCAGCTTGTAGCGGAACGGGTCCCACATGATCGGGTCCATGCCGACCAGCCGCGGTGCCAGGTGTCCGATGGGGAAGAACTGGACGAACTCCATGTCGGTGAGCGTGGCGCCGGCACGCAGCGCCAGCGCGTAGCCGTCGCCGCCCATGTTGGCGGAGGCGCTGTTGCGCCGGTAGAGCCGGGTGAGACCGCCGGTGGCGATCACGGTCGCCTTGGCGTCGATGACGACGGGCGCGCCGGAGCCGAGATGCAGCGCCACCGCGCCGGTGACGTCGCCGCCGTCGCTGACGAGATCGACGACGCAGAGGTCGCCGGCGCGGCGGATGCCCGGAACCTTGTGCAGCACGGTGCGCAACGTCTTCGACACCGCCGGCCCGGTGTTGAGGAAGTCGACATAGACGCAGCGCGGCCGGTCATGACCGGGGGCCATCACCTGGGTGATGCGTCCGTCCTTGCGTGCCCACCCGACGCCCCATTCGTCCATCTGACGGATGCAGTCGGGGCCCTGCTCGCAGAGCAGTCGCGCGAGGGCCGCGTTGCAAAGCCCGCGGCCGGCGGCAAGCGTGTCATCGTAATGGTGCGTCCAGTGGTCGGGCGTTTCGGCGCCGAGCGCGACCGCGACCGTCATCTGGGCCATCACCGTGGCGCCGCCGCGTCCGATCAGGCTGCGATCGGCGAGCAGCACCGAGCAGCCCGCGCGCGCCGCCTCGATCGCGGCATACATGCCGGCGGCTCCGGAGCCGATCACCAGGACGTCGGCTTGCGCACGCATCGGCTCGCGTTGCATGGACGCTCCGTCGGGTTTCAGACGGCGCCAAGCCTAGCATCCCGGTTGCCGCGGGTGAATTCGCGGCAACGCATGCGTCGAGTGCGACAGACGCAAACGTCCTGGTTGTGCAGCGTCAGCCGCCTGTCACCTGCAGCGTGACCGGCGCCAGTCCGGAAAAGCCGAGCGCACGTGCGCCGGCCGGCGTCAGGTCGATGACGCGGCCCTTGATGAACGGTCCGCGATCGTTGATGCGCACAACGACACTGCGACCGTTGCGGCGATTGGTCACCCGCACGCGCGATCCGAACGGCAGCGTGCGATGTGCGGCGGTCAGCTTGTGGGGTATGGCGCGTTCACCGCTGGCGGTGACGCCACCCTTGTGACCATAGACGGACGCGATTCCGGACTGGGCACCGGCGACGGGCACGAAGGCAAACATGGTTAATACGCCGCATAGTAAAGCGCACGTACGCAAGTTCATTCGGTCTACTCCGGATTTGGCCCCCCGGCCGACGGCGCGCGTCATAAAATCCGGATGTGCGCTTTCAGGGCGGGAATAAGGTAATTTCCCGAAGCCGGAACCCCGCTGGCGTCCCGGGCGGGTGCCCGTATATATTGTGTTGCATCCGGAGCGGCGCGGCTTGCATCGTAGCCTGCAAGTATCCGCAGTTCCGTGGAACCTGTTGAGGCGATCTGAGGACCTGTCCGGAGCCGCGTTCGCGAAGCTGGCGTTGCCGAGCGATGTAATGATTCCGGAACCCGAGCGATGTCGTTTGTCTATTACGCAGTGCTCATCGTCGTGTCGCTCTCCAGCGTCGTATTCGGGCTGGAGTGGCTGTCCGAACCCCAGCCGGCGTGGAAGCCGGTGGTCGTGGCTACCGTCAAGCAACCGGCCAAGCAGGCATCCGGTCAGCCGGCGCAGCCCGCGGCGCCGACGAAAGCGGCAGGCGTCACCGGCGACGCGACGACGGCACAGCAAGACACGCCCCCGGCTTCGGCGCCCGCGACTGCCGACACGTCGACGGATACCGGCCCCCAGCAAACGGCGAAGGCATCCCCGAATGCCGACAGCGCCGCGGTCGCGCGTGTCCCTTCGTCGAGCGACATCATGACGCCCGAGCCCGCTGTTGAGCCGACGCCGGCGGCTGCTCCGCGATGCGACGTGCAGGCCTGTTCCGCGGCCTATTTCACCTTCGATCCCGACGACTGCACCTATCAGCCGATCGATGGCCCGCGCCGCCTCTGCACCAAGGGCACGCCGCCGGCCGCGGGCACCGCGCAGGAATCCGGCCAGGAAACCGCAACGGACACGGCCGCCGCGCCGCCTGTCAGCAACAAGTGCGACATCGACGCCTGCAAGAACGCCTATTTCACCTTCGATCCGGCGGACTGCACCTATCAGCCGACCGACGGGCCGCGCCGTCTCTGCACGAAAGGAACGCCGCCAACGCCGGACACCGCGCAGGCGCCGGCACAAGACACCAAGCCTGACGAGCCGCAGGTCGCCGTCAATACGGACGCGCCGCCGGATGCGGGTGCCGCGGAGACTCCCGCGCAGGACACCGCCACGGACACCGCCGCGCCGCCTGTCAGCAACAAGTGCGACGTCGACGCCTGCAAGAAAGCCTATTTCACTTTCGATCCCACGGATTGCACCTATCAGCCGACCGACGGCCCGCGGCGCATCTGCACCAGAGGTACGCCGCCTGTGCCGGACACTGCGCAGGCACCCGCGCAAGACAGCAAGCCCGACGAGCCGCAGGTGTCTGTGAACGTGGATCTGCCACAGGTTGATGTGAAGGTGGATCTGCCACAGGTCGATGTGAACGTGGGCACGCCGCCGGAGGCGAACGCGGCGCAGACTCCCGCTCGGGACACTGCAACGGACACCGCCGCCGCGCCGCCGGTGAGCAACAAGTGCGACATCGACGCCTGCAAGAAGGCCTATTTCACCTTCGATCCGGCGGATTGTACCTATCAGCCGACCGATGGTCCGCGCCGCCTCTGCACGAAAGGTACGCCGCCTGCGCCGGGTACTGCGCAAGACACCAAGCCGGATGAACCAGCCGCTGACGCCCGCGCCAGTGTGGGCGCGGCACCGGCCGGAAGCGGCTCAGCTGATACCGCGCCGCAGGTCAGCGACAAATGCGATGTTGATGCCTGCAAGAGGGCCTATTTCACCTTCGATCCGGCCGACTGCACCTACCAGCCGACCGACGGCCCGCGCCGCCTTTGCACGAAATAGCTTGCTGAAAAGCAGGAATCCGCGGCACCGTGCCGCTGGAACCCGCGCGCGCGGAACCCGGCTTGCTGCTTCGGCGTTCTCGATCCGACATTGTTTTCCAGTGGTGGGATCGATGCTGTCACGCCGCGTCTACATGACCATGATGCTGATCGCAGGGGCCGGCGCACTCTTTGCGTTCGGCATCATGTTCGGCGTCGGCGTGGTGACGGCGCCGCCGGAGCGCAAGCCGGACTCCGTGGCGGATCGTCTTGCGACGCCGGATGGTGTCCGCCGCGATCCGGTGCAGGTCGGCGCGAACAGGGCGTTGACACCGATCTATCCTGCCAATCCCGGCTCGCAGGCGGATGCAGCGACCGACATGACGGAGACCGTCAGGTCGCCGGCAACGACCGGCAGCGGAGAACGCGCACCGACGGATGCGGCGGCAGGCGAATCGAATCAGGCAAGACCCGCTGACGTAACTCCGGACAACGTGAAGACACTGACAGCAAATCGCCTGCAGCCGGCGGAACCTGACGATACAGCCGGTATTGACGCTGCGGCAGATGCCAAAACTGAACCGGAATCGGGCCCTCGGACGGCTATCCTGGAGACGTCCGCTCGCTGCGACGTTGCCGCCTGCGCGGCGGCCTACCGGTCGTTCCGCGCTTCCGACTGCACCTACCAGCCGTACGAGGGGCCGCGTCAGCTGTGCGAGAATCCTCGCGCAGCGCAGTCAGGGCCGCAGGACGAACCGCAGCAGCGCGAAGCCGCGCGTGATCGCGATCCGGCGGAGGAGCGCCGCAGCGAGGACGCCGAGCTCCAATCCGCGATCGAGGCGGCAAGGGAATTGACTGAGCCTCCGGTTACGCAGGACGGTTTGGTGCCGTTTGCCGCGCGGAGTCGCGAACCGGCCCCGGCCGCCTGCAACGTGGAGGCCTGTGCGCAGGCCTACAACTCCTTCGATCCGGCAGACTGCACCTACCAGCCTTACAGCGGCCCGCGGCAGTTGTGCACGAAGTAGGCTGTGCTCCGTTTCGTCAGCCAATAATCGCGCGCCGCACGATCAATAGACGACCACGCTCCGGATCGACTTGCCCTCGTGCATCAGGTCGAAGGCGTCGTTGATCTTCTCCAGCGGCATGGTGTGGGTGATCAGGTCGTCGATATTGATCTTCCCCTCCATGTACCAGTCGACGATCTTCGGCACGTCGGTGCGGCCGCGCGCGCCCCCGAAGGCGGTGCCTTTCCAGACACGCCCGGTCACCAGCTGGAACGGGCGCGTGGCGATTTCCTGACCGCTGCCGGCCACGCCGATGATGATGCTCTCGCCCCAGCCGCGGTGGCAGCATTCCAGCGCCTGGCGCATCACGTTTACATTGCCGATGCACTCAAAGGAGAAGTCGGCGCCGCCACCCGTCAGATCGACGATCGCCTGCACGACCTTGTCGGCACCGATCTCGTTCGGGTTGATGAAGTCCGTCATGCCGAACTTCTCGGCGATCGCGCGCCGGTCGGGATTGAGGTCAATGCCGATGATCTTGTCGGCACCGACCATGCGCGCGCCCTGGATCACGTTGAGCCCGATGCCGCCGAGTCCGAACACGGCGACATTGGCGCCCGGCCAGACTTTCGCGGTGTTGATGACGGCGCCGATGCCGGTGGTAACGCCGCAGCCGATGTAGCAGATCTTGTCGAAGGGCGCG
>CAZUDR010000191.1:0-6548 GCA_964618715.1 uncultured Undibacter sp.
TGTCGATGATGACGTAGCGCAGGAAGCGCTCGGCGACGGTGTAATCGAATTTCACGGATGACATCGGCGGCGGTTCCGGGGCGTGCAGAGGCGAGCCCCTCTACTATACGCAACAGAGCGCAAACAAATATACGCAAGAGAGCGCAAACAAAACGGCGGCCGAGAGCTTCGCGCTCCCGCCCGCCGTTTTAATCCCCGGAGGGTCCGGCTCTTAAGCGAGCCGTCAGACCGATTCCTTTAACTCCTTCGAGGCGCGGAAGGCGACTTTCTTGCTCGCCTTGATTTGGATCGCTTCGCCGGTCGCCGGGTTGCGGCCCATGCGCGCGGCGCGCTTGCGCACTTGGAGAATGCCGAGGCCGCCGATGCGGATGCGCTCGCCCTTCTTCAAATGCTTGACGATGTCGCCGACCAGATCGCCGAGTACAGCTTCCGCTTGTTTCTTCGACATCTCATGGGTTTCCGCGAGTGCCGCGGCGAGATGCTTCAACGTGACGGTCGGGGGTGTCGGAGCCTTTCCAGGAGCCGTAGCCATCAGTGGGACCCTCCATATGAAATCACAAGGTTTGACTCAGGTGCCAAACGCATCAGTCCGAATAGACGATTCGGGCGGCGTCGACCATCGATTCCTGCCGATAAATAAGGCTTTTTCGCAATTTCGAGGAGGGGGCAAGGCTTTACCTTGACTTGCGGAAACTGCCCCTATAACTCCTGCGGACGCCCGCGGGGGCGTAGCTCAGTTGGTTAGAGCGCTGCCCTGTCACGGCAGAGGCCGCGGGTTCGAGTCCCGTCGCTCCCGCCATTATTTCAATAACTTAGCCCGATTTTCCGGCGTGTCGCCGGCCGCTTGGCGGGCTGCGAAGAGGGAGCGCGTGAGCACCTTTCCGCCGACCGACCAAGCCCTGTTCTTCGACGTCTTCGGCACCCTTGTGGATTGGCGCACGTCGGTCGCGCGTGAGGCCGAGGGGATCCTCGGCGCCCTCGGCTACGAGCTTGACTGGATCGCCTTTGCCGACGCCTGGCGGGCCGAATACCAGCCCGGCATGGAGGAGGTGCGCTCCGGCTGCATCCCGTTCTCCAGGCTCGACGTGCTGCACCGGCGCAATCTCGTGCGCATCCTGCCGCGGTTCGAATTGCAGAACCTGTCCGACGAGGTGCTGGATGATCTGACGCTCGTCTGGCACCGGCTCGACGCATGGCCGGATGTGCCGGCGGCGCTGGCGCGGCTGAAGCAGAAGTTCAAGCTGGCCCCGGTGTCGAACGGCAACATCTCGTTGATGGTCGATCTCGCCCGTCGCAACGGTCTGCCCTGGGACGCGATCCTCGGGTCGGAGACCGCCGGCGACTACAAGCCGAAGCCGCGCGTCTACCTCGCCGCCTGCGAGGCGCTCGGCCTGCCGCCGGCGCAGTGCATGATGGTCGCGGCACACAGCCGCGATCTCGCTGCGGCGGCGAAGTGCGGCCTGCGCACCGGGCATATTGCACGCATCAATGAGTACGGGCCCAATACCGGCGAGCCGGCACCGACGGTGCCGGTGGACGTCGCCGGATCGGATCTCGCCGATCTCGCCGACAAGCTCGGCTGCTGACCGCGTCAACCCCGGTAGATCGGCTCCGGCTGCGTGAACCAGCTCAGCAGGATGTGAAAGGGGATGGCGTAGTTCTTCTGCTGGAAGCTCGCATGCGAAATGCCCGGCATCACGGCGAAGGTTTTGTCCGGATTGGGCAGCTTGTCGAAGAACCTGATCAGGTCCTCCATCGAGGCGATGCCGTCCCACTGGCCACGCATGATCAGCGTCGGCACCGTGATCCTGGCGGGATCGACCACCGGCAGCCGCGAGCACATGTCGACATAAGTGCCGGTCGGCACCGAATCGTCGAGGGCGGTGATGGCATCGGCGAAGGCGTCGATCACCTTGTCCTCGGCGGTGCCGGGATGGTCGCGGCTGAAGATCGACTGGACGAAAGCCTTGTCGATCGGCCGCCGGTTGCTGGCGAGGAACTCGGGCAGCTTCTTGCGCCGCTGCTCCAGCGTCGGCGAGCCTTCTCCGGTCCAGACCATGGCGTCCAGCGCCAGCCGCGCGACCAGTTCGGGGTGCTGTTCGGCGAACATCGCTGCGCGCAATGCGCCGGAGGAGATGCCGTAGACCAGCAGCGGACGCTTGCCGCGCAGCTTCCGGATGTACTGGGCCGCCGCGTAGCAGTCGTCGGCGCCTTGCGCGATCGGCGCGTTGTTGTCGCGGTCCTTGGTCGAGCGGCCATAGCCCTCCATGTCGACCGACCAGCAGTCGAAGCCGCGGCGGGCAAACCAGTCCATGGCCGAGGAGTCCGTGCGGCCGGGGACCTGCAGGTCGAAGGTTGGCTGCGAGGCCATGGATGAGCCGTGGACGAACAGGATGGTGCCGGCGCTCCCGGCCGGATCGCCGGCGCATTTTTCCCAGAGGAACAGCTTCACGTCGCCCTTGCTGGTCCAGTGCTCGCTGCCTTTCACAGCGGCGTCGGTCGTCACAGCCACGTCGTTCATCGCGTCACCTTTCACATGTCCAAACCGGTCGATTCCGGCATCAGCCGGCGGTGTTACGAGGGCCCCTGGTGCGGTCGCGGCGGAGATACGGCAAAATCAGCGACAGCGCCAGCATGGCCCAGAGCACGTTTCCGAGCGTCGACGAAAACAGGATACTGAGGTCGCCCTGTGATATCCGGAGCGCGCGGACGAAATACTGCTCGAACAGTGGCCCGATGATCACCCCGATCAGGATCGCGGTCACGTGATACCCGGTCTTGCGGGCGATATAGCCGATCACGCCGAACAGCAGCGCCAGCCACATGTCGAACAGATACTCCCGATCCGCAAATGCGCCGACGATCGTACAGGCGATGATGATCGGCACCAGCGTGCTGGTTGGCACGACCGTCACACGCGCCATGTACCGCGCCAGCGGCAGGATGGTGACGATCATGAAAAGGTAGGCGACGACCATCGCCACGAAAACACCAAACGCCAGATGCGGGCTGTCCGTGAACAGCCGCGGTCCAAGCACGACACCGTGGTATTGCAGGACGATCATCATGACCGCTGCGGTGCTGCCGCCCGGCACGCCGATCGCCATCAATGGCACCAGTGTGCCGGAGGTGACGCCGTTGTTGGCGGCCTCCGGGGCGATCACCCCGGGCCCGTAGCCGGTGCCGTAGCGCTCCGGGGTTTTCGACCACATGCGTGACTGCTGGTAGGCGACGAACGAGGCGATGCTGGCGCCGGCGCCGGGGATGACGCCGATGAACAGGCCGATCAGGCCGGTCCAGATGATTTGCCACCAGTTGCGTGCCGATTGCTTCAGGCCGTCGATGGTGTCCGCCCATGACGCGTGCCCGGCGTCTTCGCCGGCCTCGCTCGCGATGATCTTTTCCTCCAGCATGGCGAGGGCTTCGGAGATCGCAAAAAGGCCGATCAGCACAGGCACCAGCGGCACGCCGTCAAGCAGTTCGAGAAAGCCGAACGAGGCGCGCGGGGTCGAATAGATGTGGTCGGTGCCGATTGCGCCGATCAGCAACCCGAACATGCCGGCAATCAGTCCCTTGAGCGTGTCGCGCGCGGCGATGACGGCGATCAGCGTCAGGCCGAACAGCATGACCACCACCATCTCGACGCTGCGCATGACGTAGCCGATCTGCGACAGCCACGGCAGCAGCGCCACCGTTGCCATCGCCGTGATCAGCCCGCCGAATACGGAGGAGGTGAAGCTCAGCACCAGCGCCTGCTGGGCCTTGCCCTGGCGCGCCATCTGGTAGCCATCGATGGTGGTCGCGGCCGCGCCGCCGGTGCCGGGAATGTTGACCAGGATCGCCGGTACGCCGCCGCCCAGATGGGTCGCGCAGTAGAGCGACACCATGAAGATCAGGGCCTTCTCGACCTCCATGGTCAGGGTGAGCGGCAGCAGGATGATCAGCGTGTTCTGGGCGTTGAAGCCGGGCACGGCGCCGACCACGACGCCCGCCACCACCGCCGGAATGATGATCCACCAATAACCGAACGACGTCGCGAACAGGTCGAACAGGAATCCGGGGTCCCAGCCCATGGTCAGGCCTTTTCAGAACAGTCCGGCCAGCAGCTTCTCGATCGGGCCACGCGGCAGCCGCGAATTGAGGAGCGCGATGAACAACAGATAGGACGCGATGGAAACAGTCGCGGCCGTGGTGACGATCCTGGCCCAGGTGCCCGCCCGCAGCAGGCACATCAGGATCGCGACCAGCAGGAACAGACCGAGCGTCAGGCCGAGCCAGGGCAGGGCGATGATGAAGGCGCCGGTCACGGCAAGGACCGTGAAGCGGAGTGGCAGCAGCGAGCGCGGTTCGACCAGCGGGCCGAGGCCGAGCGTGGCCTCGCCCGCATGAATTCTGAGCGCCATCCGCACAAGGTGGATCGCGATCAGGCCGAGCAGCACATAGGCGATGACGGTCGCGTTGGCGCGCGCTTCCCACGCAAGACCGTCGACATCGATCAGGAAATAGATCGCGAGCCCGACGGCCATCGCCGGCAGCACCAGTTCACCGCCGATGGCCGGCCTGTCAGTCGACCGGGGCTCCGTCGCACTCATGACCGACGGCTACGGCTACTTTTTCTTCGCCGTCAGCAGTGGCCGGTAGCGGTCGGCCAGTTCGATCATCGCCGTCGCATATTTTGTGCACACCGCGCGGTCACCGTATTTCACGGACTCCCAGGTTCCACCCAGTTTCTCGAAGGCGGTCTTGAACGTCGGATCCTTGAACACCTCGGCGGCCGTCTCGTTGAGTCTCTTGAATGCGTCCGGGTGTTTCTCGGCGGCCTCGGTGTGGATTGCCCAGGCGCGCGACGAATAGAGCTCGGGGATCTTCGTGCCGAAGACCTTGTTGACCGGCGGGGCGTTGTCGGTCTTGGCCCCGAGCGGATTGTCGTCCGCGAACACGGTGAGCGTGCGCACCTTGTCGCCTGCCTTGATTGGCTCGGCGACCGGCAGCACGCCGGCATCAACCTCGCCGTTGAGGGTTGCGACCATCGTGGGGTTTCCGCCGCCATAGGGCACGAGATTGAACCTGGCGCCGGTGGCTTCGCCGAGCGCGAGCACGCCGATGGACGCGGGGTGGGGCAGGCGGCTGGTCGCGATGTTCACCACACGTTTCTTGCCCTCGGCCACGACGTCCTCGATCTTCCTGAAGGGACTGTCGGCGCGGACATAAAGCGCGCTGTCGTCGGTATCGATACGGCAGAAATAGAAGTAATCATCGGGGAACTTGTAGTTCGGCTTCTGCAGCGCATACATGATCATCTCCGGGCCCATATTGCCGAACAGGAGATTGTAGGCGTCCTTGTCGCGCTTGCCGGTGAAGATCTCGTAGCCCACCTGGCCGCTGCCGCCGGGGTAGAAGTCGAACTCGAATGGCTTGCCGAGCAGCTTGCTCCACACTTCAGTGAAGCCGCGCGCCAGCCGGTCGGCGCCGCCGCCCTGGCGGGTCGGAATCACCACCTTGATATTGCGTTCGGGGTAGGCCGCGAGCCCGCGACGCGGAAATCCCGAGACCAGTGTGGCAGCCGAGAGCGCTGTCGCGCCCCGGATCAGGCCGCGACGACTGATTGTGGCCGTTGTCATAGTTCCCTCCCGAAGGCCCGAGGGCGGGCCTCTTGCGTGGTGCGCACAACTAAGTGGAGGCGGCGCGATCCTTGTCAATCGGGACGCGTCACCGGACCGAACAGGCCCCAGGTCGCCGGTGAAATTCCCAACAATTCCGGCTCATTCGCCCGCCTGTTGGTGGCGCCCGCCTGCACCTTGCCTCCCGTTGTGCGCTGCGCTAAGGCTCAACCGCTCCCGTCCTTGAGGCTATTCCAAACAAGGCCAAGGCTGATTTGCGCGGGGTTTTCGGCGCCGGTTCCGGGTCCGGGTCCGGGACGGGGTTTACCGGGTAGCACGGGGGCTGCACGCTGAGGTCGCCGATGAGCGCATTGCTGCTGGACTACCTGCCTCTGGTCATATTTGTCGCAGTCGCGCTCGGGATCGGGCTGGCGCTGCTGATCGCGCCCTTCGTCGTCGCCTACAAGCAGCCTGATCCGGAGAAATTGTCCGCCTATGAGTGCGGATTCAACGCATTCGACGACGCACGCATGAAATTTGACGTGCGATTCTATCTGGTCGCCATCCTGTTCATCATTTTCGATCTCGAGGTGAGCTTCCTTTTCCCCTGGGCCGTCGTCTTCCGCGACGTCGGCATCTTCGGGTTCTGGTCGATGATGGTATTCCTTGGCGTCCTGACGATCGGATTCATATATGAGTGGAAGAAGGGGGCGCTCGAATGGGATTGATGGCCCCATGACACTCGTTGCTCCGGAAGCGACCGGCATTCTCGACCCGCGTACCGGCCAGCCGGTGGGTGCCGATGACGCCTGGTTCCGCGGCGTCAACAGCGAACTGTCCGACAAGGGCTTCCTGGTCACAGCTGCCGACGATCTCATCACCTGGGCGCGCACCGGCTCGCTGATGTGGATGACGTTCGGTCTCGCCTGCTGTGCTGTCGAGATGATG
>CAZUDR010000192.1:0-230 GCA_964618715.1 uncultured Undibacter sp.
GATCAGGTACGTCTCGGGATGGTTCGCAGTGATCGAGTGGGCGATGTTCTGCAGGAACACCGTCTTGCCGGTACGCGGCGGCGACACGATCAGCGCGCGCTGGCCCTTGCCGATCGGCGCCACGATGTCGATGACCCGGGCGGAAAGATCCTTCTTGGTCGGATCCTCGTATTCCATGCGCAGCCGCTCGGTGGGGTAAAGCGGCGTCAGGTTGTCGAAGTTGATCTTGT
>CAZUDR010000192.1:240-6534 GCA_964618715.1 uncultured Undibacter sp.
TCGGGGTCCTCGAAATTGATGGTGTTGACCTTGAGCAGCGCGAAGTAGCGCTCGCCTTCCTTCGGCGAGCGGATGTGGCCCTCGACGGTGTCGCCGGTGCGCAGCGCGAAGCGGCGGATCTGCGACGGCGAGACGTAGATGTCGTCGGGGCCCGACAGGTAGTTGGATTCCGGCGAGCGCAGGAAGCCGAAGCCGTCGGGCAACACCTCGACGACGCCTTCGCCGATGATGTCCACCTCCTGCTGCGCGAGCTGCTTCAGGATGGCGAACATCAGCTCCTGCTTGCGCAAGGTGCTGGCGTTCTCGACCTGGTGCTCTTCGGCGAAGGCGAGGAGTTCGGCGGGTGTTTTGGCCTTGAGGTCCTGGAGTTTCATTTCCCGCATTCGGGTTTGGTCCTGTGGAGATAGACCGGCGGCGTCTGTTCGGAAATTCGGAGAAGACGGACGCTGGTACGGACGGAGGTCAGAGAGATCGCAGGTCTGGATCAGACGGCGTCTTGGGAGGACATCCCTTGGCCCGATGCTGCGACCGGCCCGAACGCTTTGGGAGCCGGAACGCGACTGCATCCTGCGTTCGGTGGGATGCGAGGAACATATGCGGGACAGCGGCGGCGCGCAAGGGGCAACGCCGGGACAGTCCCAATTTTACGTTAATTCAGAACGGCTTGACCACCGCCAGGATGACGATGGCGATCAGGATCGCCGTCGGTATCTCATTGGCAATCCGATAGAATTTCTGCGAGCGCGGGTTCCGGTCATGGGCGAAATCGTTGGCCCAGTGACTGAACAGCCCGTGCACGATGCTCATCACCACGACCAGCACGATCTTGGCGTGGAACCAGCCGGCGCCCAGCCACTGGCCCTGCAGGACCAGCACGATCCCGAGGATCCAGGTCACGCCCATGGCCGGCCCCATGATGAACCTGAGCAGCCGGCGTTCCATCACCTTGAAGGTTTCCCACTGCTCGGAGCCGGGCGTGGCGCCCGCGTGATAGACGAACAGCCGCGGCAGATAGAGCATGCCGGCCATCCAGGAAATCACGGCGATGAGGTGAAAGGCCTTGATCCAGAGGTACATCGTCCAGCTGCCCCAACCCTCATCCTGAGGAGCGCTCCGAAGGTGCGCGTCTCGAAGGATGAGGCCTCATGGTTCGAGACGCATCGCTGCGCGATGCTCCTCACCATGAGGGGAAACGTCAATCCTCATATCACTCCCCGCACCCTGTTCAACATCCGCTCCACATGGGCGACCGGCGTTTGCGGCAGGATGCCGTGGCCGAGGTTGAAGATGTGCGGACCGTTGCCGAAGGCCTCAAGCACCGCGTCCACCTCGCGGTCGAGCGCCTCGCCGCCGGCCAGCAGGATCTGCGGATCGACATTGCCCTGCACCGGCACGCGCGACTGGATTGCATCGCGGGCAAAATCGCGGTCGATCCCGCTTTCCAGGCTGACCGCATCGACACCGGTCTCGTCGACATAACGCGGGATATTGCGGCCGGCACCGCGCGGAAACCCGATCACCTTCACGCCCGCCTTCTCCGCACGCAGTTTCGCCACCAGCCTTTTCGTCGGCTGCACGCACCAGCGCTCGAAGTCATCCGCCGGCAACGAGCCGGCCCAGGTATCGAAGATCTGCACCACCTCGACGCCGGCGTCGAGCTGCCGCACCAGATACGCAACCGAAGCATCCACCAGGCACTCGACCAGATGGGCAAAGGCCTCCGGCGCACGTGCCGCCAGGTTCTTGGCCGGCGCCTGATCGGGGGTCCCGCGCCCCGCCACCATGTAGGTCGCCACCGTCCAGGGCGCACCGCAAAACCCGATGAATGCGGTCTCCTTCGGCAGCTCCGCCTTCACCCGCCGCACCGTCTCGTAAACCGGCGCCAGCACCGTCTGGTCCGGCTCCCCCTTCAGCGCCAGCACGGCAGCCGGATCCGCCAGCGGCTCGAGCCGCGGACCTTCGCCCTCGGCAAACCAGAGCTTGCGCCCGAGCGCCAGCGGCACGACCAGAATGTCGGAGAACAGAATGGCGGCGTCAAAACCGAAGCGGCGGATCGGCTGCAGGGTCACGTCCGCCGCGAGCCCGGGGTTGAAGCACAGATCGAGAAAACCGCCCGCCCTGGCGCGCAGCTCCCGGTACTCGGGGAGATACCGTCCTGCCTGTCGCATCATCCAGACCGGTGGGATGCTTTGCTTCTCACCTTGCAGAACGCGCAGGAGCGGCTTTGTCCCCATGCCGTGAGCTGGAACGCCTGTATCCATAATCAGGAATCTATAAGAGTTGTTGTTGTAGTTATTAGACCGTTGATTGGACTCATGCCTTCGCGTCCACACTCTGTCCACCATACACGGTGGCCGAATTCAGAATCGGGTGCTTTGCAGCAGCGGGGGCTCCATATCGTAAATGCCGGTTTGACGCCGGTTTACAGGCTTTTCCCACGGCTCTCCCCAGCCGGTGTCCACATCCGGTTGTGATCAAAGCTGCGGCCGGGATCCGCCGTCCCACAGGGAGCAATGTGGACGGA
The DNA here is from genome assembly GCA_964618715.1 of uncultured Undibacter sp. Lineage (GTDB taxonomy): Bacteria > Pseudomonadota > Alphaproteobacteria > Rhizobiales > Xanthobacteraceae > Pseudolabrys. The sequence goes on from CAZUDR010000192.1 coordinate 2,765, forward strand.
TGTCCGGGCGTCGGCCGCGTCCACCTTGCGCGGGGGCCAAAGCCGTGGCCTGCTGCCGGACAATCCACAGTTCCTCCTCCTGCTGTCCGATGCCCAATACAGGTTATTTCCACCTCCATCTGGTCTCCGATGCGACCGGCGAAACGCTGATCACGGTCGCACGCGCGGCGGCGGCGCAATATGCCAACGTCTCTCCCGTCGAGCACCTTTATCCGATGGTGCGCTCGAAGAAGCAGCTCGACCGGGTCCTGGCGGAAATTACCGACTCGCCGGGGCTGGTGCTGTACACGCTGCTCGAGGAGGACCTGATCCAGACGCTGGAAGAGAAATGTCGTGATCTCGGATTGCCCTGCATGTCGGTACTGGGACCCATCCTGCGCTTGTTCCAGTCCTATCTCGGCGCCGAGACCATCCACCGTGCCGGCGCGCAGCACGTGCTCAATGCCGAATACTTCCAGCGCATCGAGGCGCTCAACTACTCCATGTTGCATGACGACGGCCAGCACGTGGAAGGGCTGGAGGATGCCGACGTCGTGCTGGTCGGTGTGTCGCGGACGTCGAAGACACCGACGTCCATTTACCTGGCCAACCGCGGCATCAAGACCGGCAACGTGCCTCTGGTGCCGGGCGTGTCGCTGGCGCCGGAGGTCGAGCAACTGAAGCGTCCGCTGGTGGTCGGGCTCTATGCCAGTCCGGAGCGCATCGTGCAGATCCGCGAGAACCGGATGCTGGGGCTGCGGGCGCACCGCGATGACGACCAGTACATCGACAAGAAGGCGGTGGCGGAAGAGGTCGCATTTTCGCGGCGGCTGTGCACGCGCAAAAACTGGCCGTCGATCGACGTCACCCGGCGCTCGATCGAGGAGACCGCCGCCGCAGTAATGCGGCTGCTCACCGAGCGCCGCCGCGCGCCGGCGACATGACTGGAGGCATTGCATGCGTTTCGTCCTGATCATCGGCATGCTGTTCGGCATGACGGCCGTTGCTTCCGCGCAGCAACCCTATGCCGGCTTGCAGACACGCCCGCTCAAGGCATTGTCGGCGCAGCAGATCGACGATCTGCGCAACGGACGCGGCATGGGCATGGCGCTGGCCGCCGAACTCAACGGCTATCCCGGCCCCCTGCACGTGCTGGAACTGGCCGATGGTCTCGGCCTGGACGCGGGCCAGCGCGCCCGGGTGGCCGCGTTGTTCGAGGCCATGAAGGCGGAGGCCGTTTCCCTGGGCGAGCGTCTGATTACGCAGGAAAGGGAGCTTGACCGCCAGTTCGCGCAGAAATCCGTGACGCCCGCCACGCTGGAGGAGCTGACCGCCTCCATCGCGTCGGTGCAGGGCGCGCTGCGTGCGACCCATCTCAGATACCATCTGCTGACGCTCGAGGCCCTGAGCAGCGAGCAGGCGAAGCAGTATGCCGTGCTCCGCGGTTACGCCGACGGCGTCGACCACGGGCATCACAACCGGCATTGACGCATGCCGCTCTGGCTTGCCGAGCAGCCGCTGGTTCTTGCGTCCCGCAGCGACGTGCGCGGCAAGATCCTGGCTGCCGCCGGGCTGTGGTTCGAGATTCGTCCCGCCCAGCTCGACGAGCGCGCGGTGGAAGCGAAGGCCGGTTCACCCGAGCCGGTCGCGGCGGCGCGGCTGCTGGCACGGGCCAAGGCCGAAGAAGTGTCGAGGGTGAAACCCGGCCAGCTTGTGCTGGGGGCGGACCAGACGCTGGCCCGCGGCACCAGACGCTTCAGCAAGCCGGGCGACCGCGCCACCGCCGCGGCGCAACTGCGCGACCTGCGCGGCGGCAGTCACGAGCTCCACTCGGCCATCACGCTGGTGCGCGACGGAGATGTGTTTTTCGAACACGTCGACACCGCGCGTCTGACCATGCGTGATTTCGCCGATCCATTCATCGATACGTATCTCGACATCATTGGCGAGGCGGCGCTGGCCAGCGTCGGCGCCTACCAGCTCGAGGGAATCGGCATTCATCTGTTCGAGCGGGTGGAGGGGAATCACTTCACCATTCTCGGGCTGCCGCTGCTGCCGTTGCTCGCCTATCTTCGCGGGCACGGACACATCGTCGGATAGAGGAAGAATGTTCGTCCTCGGGCTGACCGGTTCGCTCGGCATGGGAAAGTCGACCACGGCGCAGATGTTCGCCGGGGAGGGCGTGCCCGTGCACGACGCCGATGCCGTGGTGCACAGGCTTTATGAAGGCGATGCCGTGGCGCCGGTCGAGGCGGCCTTTCCCGGGACGACGGCGGGCGGGAAGGTCGATCGCGACAGGCTCGGCAAACGCGTGCTCGGCGATCCGGCGGCGCTCAGACGGCTGGAATCGATCGTGCATCCGCTGGTGGCCAGGGCGCGCGATCGCTTCCTCGCCGAGGCGGAACGCAGCGGCGCGGCCGTGGCGCTGCTCGACATCCCGCTGCTTTACGAAACGGGCGGCGAGAAGCGCTGCGATGCCGTCGTGGTGGTGTCGGCGCCGGCGGACGTCCAGCGCCGGCGCGTGTTCGAGCGGCCGGACATGACGGAGGCGAAATTCCGCGCCATCCTTGCCAAGCAGATGCCGGACGCGGAAAAGCGCGCCCGCGCCGATTTCGTGGTGGATACGTCGCGCGGTTTCGATGCGGCCCGCGAACAGGTGCGTGAAATCCTCGCGAAGGTGCGTAAGATGCCGAAACGGGTTCGGTGAGTCGCCACAGTCCCGGTGTCATGCCCCGCGCAAGCGGGGACGACCGCAAAGACCAAGCGAAGACAACATGCGCGAGATCGTCCTCGACACCGAAACAACCGGCCTCGATCCGGCGCAGGGTCATCGCCTGATCGAGCTCGGCTGCATCGAGCTCGTCAACCGCATTCCGACCGGCGCGACCTTTCATGTCTATATCAATCCCGAGCGTGACGTGCCGGCCGAGGCTTTCGCGATTCACGGGCTGTCGGCCGAATTCCTCGCCGACAAGCCGCGCTTCATCGAGGTTGCCGACGCCTTTCTCGAATTCATCGGCGACGACGCGCCGCTGGTCATCCATAACGCCGGTTTCGATCACGGCTTTCTCTGCGCTGAACTCAAGCGTGTCGAACGCGCGCTGATCGCACGCGAGCGGCTGGTCGACACGCTGATGCTGGCGCGGCGCAAGCATCCGGCCGGGCCGAACCGGCTCGACGACCTGTGCGCGCGCTACGGCATCGACAATTCGCGCCGTACAAAACACGGCGCGCTGCTCGACGCCGAGATTCTCGCCGAGGTCTATGTCGAGCTGATCGGTGCGCGCCAGGCCCAGCTCGGCCTCGCCGAACTGGTCGAGCGTCGCGGCAACGGTGTCGACGGCATTGCACTGCGCGAGCGGCCTGTTGCGCTGAAGCCGCGCCTCAGCGAGGCCGACCGTGCCGCGCATCGCGACTTCGTGGCGGCGCTTGGCGACGACGCGTTGTGGCACCTGTACCGGGCAGACGGCGCCTAGAGTCGCATTACCAGCGCGGATGACGATTTCTGTCGCGCCACCAGGGACCGCCGGCTACGACCGCGCGTGCTACGCCATCGGCGAATTGGCCGGCTGCTGCTGTGCCATGCGCTGGCGGTAGAGGGCGACGAAATCGATCGGATCGAGGAGAAGCGGCGGGAAGCCGCCGTTGCGCACGGTGGTTGCGATGATCTCGCGCGCGAAGGGGAACAGGATGCGCGGGCACTCGATCATGATCAGCGGGTTCATGCTCTCCGGCGGCACGTTCTGGATGCGGAAGATGCCGGCGAACTCCAGATCGAAGCTGAAGATCAG
>CAZUDR010000193.1:0-5500 GCA_964618715.1 uncultured Undibacter sp.
GACCCCCTTGGAGCGGATCAGACGGACCACCTGCTCCACCTTGTCCAACAACGCCCTCGGCGCCTGGTCGAACAGCAGATGCGCCTCGTCGAAGAAGAACACCAGCTTCGGCTTGTCCGGATCGCCGACCTCGGGCAGGTCCTCGAACAGTTCGGACAGCAGCCAGAGCAGGAAGGTCGCGTAGAGCCGCGGATTTTCCATCAGCTTGTCGGCAGCCAGGATATTGATGAAGCCGCGGCCGTCACGGTCGGTGCGCATGAAGTCCTTCAGATCCAGCGCCGGTTCGCCAAAGAACTGCTCCGCGTGCTGGTTCTCCAGCACCAGCAGCTGGCGCTGGATGGCTCCGATCGACTGTCTGGATACGTTGCCATAGGCCGCGTTCAGCTCCTTCGCATTCTCGGCGACGAAAGCGAGCATCGCGCGCAGATCCTTGAGGTCGAGCAGCGCCCAGCCCTTCTCGTCGGCGACGCGGAAGGCGATGTTGAGCACGCCCTCCTGCACGTCGTTGAGGTTGAGCAGCCGCGCCAGCAGCAGCGGACCCATCTCGGACGCGGTGGTGCGCACCGGATGGCCCTGCTTGCCGAACAGGTCCCAGAACACGACCGGGAATTCGTCGGGCGCGTAGTCGATACCGATGTCTTTGGCGCGCTTGACGAAGCCTTCCCTGGCCTCGCCCACCTCGGCGATGCCCGCCAGATCGCCCTTGATGTCGGCGGCAAAGACCGGAACCCCGGCACGGGAGAAGCCCTCGGCGAGGATCTGCAAGGTGACGGTCTTGCCGGTGCCGGTGGCGCCGGCCACCAGTCCGTGACGATTGGCCAGAGCCAGCGTCAGGAACTGCGGTTCTTCACCCTTGCCGACAAAGATCGAGCCGTCCGCCTCGACACGCTGCTCAGCTTTTTCCATTTTCGAAGGCCCCATGCTGCGGGCCAAAATCATAGCCCAGGCGCGGCCGACCACTCTATCGGTTCTTTTGAGGTGGAGCGTTGCAGATGCCGCAACCCGCGGTGCCACGCAGTCCGCATGGCAGGCGAAAGCAGCCAGGGCCGGCGGCCGGTCGTGTTTCGGGTGCGATGCGTGACGCGCGCCCGCGCGCGTTATGCCACGGCGTGAACCGCGCCCAACTGGCTGATTTTCTGTTTCAGCGTATCAGGAGTGAACGGCTTGGTAATCAGACCGTCGGCGCCTGCCTTCTTGGCGGCGAGAATCCACTCCATATCCCTCTTCGCCGACATGAGAATGAAATACGTGTTCCTGATATTGTCCTGCTGGCGCACCTTGTTGAGCACGTCGATGCCGCTCATCGGCGACATTTCCCAGTCGCAGATGATGATATCGAAGTGAGTGGCGTGAAGCCGGTCAAGCGCTGCCTGCCCGTTCTGCACGGCTTCAATCTCGTCAAATCCGCAACTGTGCAAAATCTTCTCGATGACGCTGCAAACCGTCTTCGAGTCGTCGACAATCAACACCCGTCGTGTTTCGGCCATGTGTCAGTCCCCCTTGAAATGGCCACCCCTCGCAATTCGACCAATGCCGCTACTCGCCAGTTTCCGTCTGTGTTCTCGCGACCCCGCGGATGAGCCAGAAGCGCAGTGCACGCTGCGCAGTCGCAGGTGACAGCCTGAGGTAGTCACTGCGGGCGCGCTCAAGTTCTCCCGCACTCATTTCGTGTTTCGGGAACCGGTTCATCAGGATGGCACTGCAAACCGGCCAGCGAATTGACGCCGCCTTGCAGAGCACGACGATACCATCGTGCCTCGCCTGACTCATCAACTGATCGATCAGCTTGATCGGCGCAGAACTCAACTTGGCAAGGCCGGCGACCATGTCCTCGTACTGCTTCCCGTTGGCGAATTGCATCATCGCGGCTTCATTGAACGAGCCGTTCTTCGTCATGGCGGCAATGCGCGCCTGCGCACCGTCGAAGTCACGCTGCACGGTCGCATTTCGCAGCACACGGCTCGATGCGCTTGCCAGCGCGGCCTCTATTGCGCCACGTCGATCCGGCGGCGCCGCCGCGAGCATCCGGGCACGCACCGCATCGGTCGCTTCGGAAACCAGCCTTTCAAGCAGGCCCGTGGGAAGATCAACGCGCTGGGCAAGGTTCTGCGCCAGATGCTCGTCGTCAACCGCACGATCAGTCAGTTGCTGGAAACCCGAGTCGGAAAAGTCCGCCCCCTGGTTGCGTGACAGCTTGCGCACGACACTGGCACTGCCGCGCTCGACCAGAATGTCGGTAACGGCCGCGGCAATACGGTTACGCTCGGAAATGGCGCCGAGATGATCCTGGCCCTTGGACCTGGCAATCTCGATCAGATCGTCATCGGTAAGCTTGATCGAGCGTGACAGCACCGGTCCGGCGACGGCGATCTCGTCGTGGCGCGCGAGGCTCTGAATGATCGTGTTGGGAGCATTCTCCAGCGGAGCCAGCCGTGAACCAAGGTCGACCAACGCCTCTGTCTCGACCCGCTGGATCAGGTGGCCGATCACATCGCCGAAGATGTCTGCCTGATCCTCGCCGAGCACACCGGCGTTGCCGACGAACAGATCCGTAACCCGGCGCAACATCTGCACGCGCCGCTGTTGCGAGGCCTCATGCGTGGCGGCTTCCAGTTCGGCAATCAGCGAACCCGGACCGGCCGGCATGCTGCCTGTGCCGGAGCGTCCGTTGGTCAGATTGGTTTCTGAATCGAAAGTGGATGAACTCTGCGGTACCGGGATCGGCATCCCTTGCCTCCCACAGCCATTCTTGGCTGCGACCTGACGACGCCGGTTCCATCCCTAGATGATTTCTCTTAAGTGTTCGTTTAATCCTTGACGTTATGTGAATTGGATTCCGTAACCATGCAATTTTGGGGGCTGAAACGCTGTTGCGTCGCCCCATTTGGCAGCCTGAAAACTGGGCATCGCCCTAATGGCCGTTGAGGACGCGAAGCTCGGCGATAAAGTACTCCGGCAGCAGCATCGGTGACGGAGTCCGCATATTCAGTGCGCTGGCGATATCGATTGCGAAATCGTTGCAGTTGTAGGTCAGCAGATTCCAGTGACGCTCCGACCGCGCGACGCGATCAATCGCAGCCTCGAGGCGGGCATATTGCGCTGCGGTCAGTCTTCGACGGAAGACATTGGTGGCGGGCTCCCTGATGTCCCCTTTGACGCCGCGTACCGACGCAGGTACCGGAAACACCATCCCGACAATGAGGCCGAGCTCGTCATCTCTCGGATAGATACCTGCATAGCGGGCATCGTGCGCGCGCCCTGCGGTATCCAGACGACCGTAGACGACGAAGGTATGGCCGAAGAAATAGCCTTGCCGGCTGCGGAAATCGACAAAATACGGTCTGGCCTCGCCCCGCCATTGGCCAACGGCAACACGGAAACCGCCATCGCGTGTCCAATCCAGGCCAGCCGCCACCTTGCGATCGGCCATGACAAACGCACAGGCAACAGCAACAACCGTTAACAGCTTGAGCAAAAATGTGGCAGGCGGGGACAAACGGGTATCGCTCAATGCTCTGTCACCTGTTCAATCGTTGGATTTCTGGCGCCATGTTTCTTGCGCGCCGGCACGGCCAGTTCGCAGGGCCGCGATTGTGCGTCAAGGCAATGTGCCCTGCCCCGCCGATATCGATCAAGTTTACTCCCCATTCACCATTATGCGTTTAGCTTAATGAGCATGTTGTTGAACGGACCGGCCCTTGTTCGCATAGGCTGGCCAACTGTTATCTCCGCTTTAAGGGGGCCCCAATGCGTAAGGTCATGTTGCTCGTGATTGCTGTCTTCACCGCGGCGAGCGTTGCCGGGTGCGTCACCGCCGGCAAAGGCAAGACACCAATCGGCAAGGGCAAGGCACCTCCGCCGCCGGTCGTCACCAAGGGCTGACGTCCTCGATCCTGGCTTGCGCTGCGACGCCCGGGCACGGTCCGGGCGTCGCTGGCATTATCAGTGGTGGAGTATCGGGATCCGGCGCGGGCCAGAATTACGGCTTCCCGCCGGCGTCAATGGTCGTCAGCAGCCGACCGCGGCATGACGGATTGCGCCCGCCTCGCGGCACGCGTCCCAACAGTCTGCCCGATTAACGGAAAGCCGGCGCGATCATTCGCCCCGGAAGGCGTTGCTGATCACGTGGATGCGCCTGGAGGGCGTGACCGCGTTCTGTTTTTCTTCTTCCAGCAGCTGGGTCACCACCTCGTAGCAGTTGATCTGGCCATTGTCCGTCATTCTGCCCGTGCGGTTGTCGAACAGAAGTTGCCAGCACTTGTCGCCACGGCTGGGCACCAGAATGACGGAACCGGTGTAAAGTTCGTCGTTGTTGACCAGCTGGACACGTTGCGGCTGGAACAGCAGTTCGGTCCAGTGGCGCTGCGACGACATCCAGCCGTTGAAATAGAGGATCGCGCCGATGCTGAGCGCGCCAATGACAAGCACGACAAAGCTCAGGCGCAGATCACGCCAGATCCAGTGAGCCGATGATGCACGCGCCGCCATCGCCAGGATTACCTCAAGGGTGCGTCAAATTGCAGTTTTACCCGCAAGTTCTGCTTAACAAGTCATTGTAATGACCAGACTTTTCAAAAGGATGAATGAAATATTCGGCCTTTGAGGGGTCGGAATTCATTTGCGGATGTCCGGCCCGGGCGGTTGCCCGCCCTACTGCGCGGGCGGGAGATGCCAGAGCCGTTCGGCATTACCATGCGCCACCGCATGAGCGACCGCATCGGGCATTGCACCCAAGGCCCGGCGCCACAATCTGACCTGGGGCACATAGAGCTCGTTCCATTGCCTCGCCCAGACATTGTCGAACCCCAGAACGAAACGATCCGGGTGACGCAGAATGAGCTTCCGCCAGGGAGCCGACGGAATCCCGCCATCAAACATCGGAGTCTACGGTTCTTGCGATTCGCTGATTGTTACCGGCGTCGTATGCGCGGGAATGAAATGAAGGTTCAGATGCGCCGCCAGTAGCCGCCCGACCTGGTCCGGTCCCAGCTGGCCCATGTGAATGAGCAGGAACGGATGCCGGGGATGGGCGCGGAGCATGGCCTCCATCGCGTTCATGTATTCCACCCGCCGGGCGCCGAGACTGGCGAATTCGATATGAATGATGAAGGGCCAGCCTTTCGACAGCGCGACTTCCAGCGCCGCCTCCGGCTTGTCGCTGCCGGGCGGATAGGCCACCTCGGGAGCGATGGTCCTGCCTTTCCTGTCGGTCTTGCGCGCGTGATACATGAGCACCTCGGCCATGGCGGCGAATTCGGGGTGCTTGGTCTGCTTGGCGAGAAATTTCCTGAACGCACCCACCGGCTTGTCCTGGTAGGCGGCGCCCTTGGTGCGGACCGCGGCGGTGATGCGGTCGGGGTATTTCCGCGCCAGCGTAATCCTGTCCTTGATCGTCGTCTTGCGCCGGGCGGCCAATATGGTGCGCGAAACCTGCGCCTGGTCCATGAGCCGGACAATCTGCTCCGGCGCGATCTTGTGCTCGAGCTGGCTGTGGGCGTCG
>CAZUDR010000193.1:5510-6519 GCA_964618715.1 uncultured Undibacter sp.
ATCGGGTTGCGGTGATGGACGTGTTCGGACTCTTCGATGACCGGAAGGCGCTGGTCAGCTGAGGAAGGCGCCGGACCGGCGAGCAGCAGCAACAGCCCGAAGAGGAGAATGCATTTGCCCTTCCTGCCCGTGCCGGACATCGGACATCCCCTTCTCGTCAAGACAGATAACATCTCCATCTAGTCGATATCAATGAATGTCAGCGGCCTTGCCACCATCTCGAGCGGCCTCCGTTCGGCCGGCACCGCCCAGCGCCAGGCGACCGCTCCGGCGATAATCATCAGCACCGCGCCCAGCAGATATCCGCCGAACACACTCGTTCGCGAGCCGGTGTCGATGAGTGCGCCGAACAGCGAAGGCCCGACGATACCGCCGATGCCGGTGCCGATGGCGTAGAAGAAGGCGATCGCCAGCGCCCGGATCTCGAGCGGGAAGGTCTCGCTCACGGTCAGATAGGCCGAGCTGGCGGCGGCGGAGGCAAAGAAGAAGATTGTCATCCAGCAGACAGTCTGCAATTCCGCCGAGATCAGATCGCGCGAAAACAGCCAGCCGGTGCCGGCCAGCAAAAGGCCCGACATGACATAGGTAAACGCGATCATGGTCCTGCGACCGCGCGTGTCGAACAGGCGGCCGAGCAGCACCGGCCCGAGGAAATTTCCCGCGGCGAAAGGCAGAAGGTACCAGCCGACGTCGTAAGACGGGATGCCGTAGAAGTCGGTGAGAATCAGCGCGTAGGTGAAGAAGATCGCGTTGTAGAAGAAGGCCTGCGCCGCCATCAGCGTCAGGCCGACATAGGTCCGCTGGCGGTGCAGTCTGAACAGCGTGGTCGCTACCTCCCAAAGCGGTGTCGATGTCCGCGTCCGCAGCCTGACGCGCGGCAGGTCGTCGGCTTCCGCCTCCACGGCAGCCTGCCCGAGGGCGCGACGGCCACCGACCTCGTCCTCACCGTGACGCAGATCCTGCGAGAGACCGGCGTCGTGGGGAAGTGCGTGGAGTACTTCGGCCACGG
>CAZUDR010000194.1:0-6510 GCA_964618715.1 uncultured Undibacter sp.
CTCGCCGCGCGCGACGGCGAGCCGCTTCACCGACAGGCCGAAGGCATGCCGGCCGGGCCAGCGGAAATCGACCGCCTCCGCGCGGATGGCGGGAGCTGCAGCGCCATCCGGACTGTCCTCGGGCATCGGCATCAGGCGGAGGCAGTCACAGCAGGTCGCCGATGTCGATGCGCGGGGAGTCGCGGGCGACCTCGAAGGTCTTCTGGCCCTTCTCGGTGACCAGCGTCACCTCGAGCTCGCGCGCGTTGGGGAAGCTGCCGAAATAGGAGAGCGTGATCTGCGCGAGCGCGGTCACGTTAGCGCATTCGAACTCGTATTCGACAAAGAATTCGGAATGCGCCGCCTCGCCGTGACGGGCGCCGCGATCTTCGTCCCGCTGCGTCTCCGCAGCCGGCTCCGCATCGCCTTCGAGCGCGACATCGGCGGACACGAGTTTGCATCCTGCCTGCGCGGGCAAGGCAAACACCAGCGACGGATCGGCCAGCTTCTTTTTCGCGGCGGCGACCGCGGCCCTGTCGGCGTCGCTCGCCGCTGCGTGCTCGAAGCCGACGATGTCGGCGCCCGGCACCTCGAGCCCGACTTCCAGTGTCCGGCCCTCGATCGCCATGTCGAGCGTGCCGTGTCCGTGCTCGTGCGCCTCCAGCTGGCGCGGCGCCTGCGCCGCCGCCTGCTGCGCGGCCCACACGATCACGGCGGCGGCGATGGCGGCGGCGGCGCCAAGTCCGCTACGTCGCGCGCGTCTATTTTTGCTCATAGGGTTCGATCCTTGTGGCCTTCAGCGAATAGCCGAAGTCGATGTCGCTGACGCCGTCCACCAGGTTGAGCGCCTCCTTGCCCTTGCCGACCCTGATCTCCCCGGTCACCCACACGGGCGCGAACAGCTCGTCGGTCTCGAACGGCTTGTCCGCCTGCACATAGACAATCTGGTTCGGCGGCGGCGGCGGCACGTGGATGCAGGCGCCGACATAGGGGACCAGCAGGAAGGTCTTCACCAGCGTGCCCTTGAAATCGAGCGGCAGGGCGTAGCCGGCGAGCCGGATCGCCTTCCTGTCGAACTCGTACAGCAGCATGTTGTCGCGCTTCTGCTGGTCTTCGCGGAGCTGGACGACCGCCGCCAGCAGCGCGTCGGGGTCGAGGCCCGAGGCCCTGAGCGCGTCGAAGGCCTTTTGCTCCTCGGCGTTGCGGGTCTTGGTCTCGCCGGCGAATCTGGGGCCGACGAAGAGCCGGTAAAGTTCGGTCTTCTGCTCCACGGTGAGCTTGCTGATGGCGTTTTCCTTCGGCTCCGGCGGCGCGAGGTCTTCCCACTGCACCGTCTCGACCGCGTGGGCCGCGGTTGCCGCCAGCAGCGCGACGGCCGCCAGCGCGGGCGCCAGGCCGCGGCGGATCCGCCGCAGCAGCGCGCCGCCCGGCGTGCGCCCGGTGCCGGACTCGTTCCGGTTCATACCCTTGTCGTTCATGTCGTGTCCTCTGGTCATTGAAGACCGCGTTGAGTGTTCGGAGAATGCGCACCACCGGACTGCAGCATGGCCCATCCCGCGGGATGGCGACGCACGATACGGCTGGCGAGTGGGTCAGGCGCGCGGGGGCCCGCGCGGATCGAACGCGGCGACGCGCGACGGCGGCACGGTCAACGCGGCTGCCGGGCGCGGCATCGGCGCGCCGCCATAGGCGACCGGCGCCACCAGCACGGGCGCGGCGGCACCGGGCGATGCGGCAGCATGGATCGCCGTACACAGGACGCATGGCACGTGAAGCGGCGTCACCGGTGCATGGTCGCGGCCATCATCGGCCGGCGAGGTGTATCCGGTCTTCAGCGCGACGGGCGCGGCGACATCGTCCGCCGCGTGCGCGCGCGCCAGATCGAAATGATGATGCGCAAAGAGGAGCGTCAGCTGGAAGACGATGGCGAACAGGGCGAGCGGACGGCCGACGCGCCGGACCGCGCGCCGCCAATGGCCGGCGGCGGACCTGGTGCCCGTGTTACACCGGAGCGCGCGAGTCATCATGGTCGCCTGTTTTCGCAAGATGCCTGCGATGATGCCGGCAGACCGGGGCAAAACCGTGTCGCCGGGATTTGTCGCATTGTACACCACCGCACACCGGCTATGAAGAAACGAATCCCGCCCGCGCGCGAATGGCGCGCCTGCAGCATTGCATTCCGCGCCGGACCGTCACGCTTAACGGATCGTTAACGCGCCCAAAACAAGGCTCTGACTGGCGCCCTCCCAACTGATTCGGCATCAGGACGACATTGCGCGGGACGACAACCATCGGGATATCGCGGTGACGGCACACCGTTCGGCAGCCGCGGCCGGCACCGCGGATTCGACGCGGCGCGACCCCGACCGCACCCGCCTGCCGGAGCCGATCACCAACACCTTCCTGCCCGCGATCGAGGCGCTGCCGCGACGTCGCCGCGGCCGCCTGCGCGAGGTATCCGCGCCGGCAAACGATGCCGGCGATACGTTCGACGTCTCCGCGCTGGTCAAGTACGCCGAGAGCGCCCTCGATGCCGACGGGCGCCACTGGCCGACGCTTGCCGACGGCCCGCGCGAGCACAGCAGCGATCTGCAGAAAACCGTCGAGGCGCAGAAGAAGGAGCTGGCCACGCGCTGCACCCAGATCGCGGACCTGTGCAACGCCCACCAGCAGCAGTCCGAAGCGCTGCTGATGGCGCGCGAGGCCATCGAAGGTCTCGACCGGTCGGTGACCCTGCTGCGCGAGGAACTGAACAGGCAGGAACAGGACGCCACGAGCGCGAAAGAGGAATTGCTGCACGCGCGCAATGAGATGACTGCCCTGCGCGAGAAAGCCGACAGGGCAGAACACGAACTCGCCGACCTCTTGCAAAAGAACCTCGAACTGAGCACGGCGCTCAACGAGCGCGAGGTCGAGATCGCCTCGGCCCAGGAAAAGGTGGCATCGCTCGAGGCGGACCTGTTCGCCAGGACGCTGCGTCGCGCCGGACCGGCCGCCATGCGCAAGGATGCGGAGCCACGATCCGGCTCCGACGAACGGTGCATCCGGCTGGAACGGCGCGTCGAGGAACTCGAGGAGCAGCTTGCCGCCCGCGACCGGCGGATCAGGAAACTCGACGGCGTCATCGCAAAAGTGGGCGCGCGCTATGCACGACTGCGCGAGGCCGGCAGGAGTCTGGAGTCCGAACGAAGCCAGACCTGCGAGACCCTCAGATCGCAGGCCGACAGCATCACGACCCTCTCGGCGGCGCTGCGGGCGGAGCGCGACGTCGCCGAACGGAAACTCTCGGAGCTCACCGGTGCGCTCGAGAGCGAACGCGCCAGGCACGCCGCCACCGAAAGGGAGGCGGCCGATTTCCGCCGGGAAATCGCGCTGCTGCTGCCGCGGCTGGCGACGACGTCACGGCCGGCCGGCTGACCCGCGCCGTTGGCGCGGGGGCCGCCGGTGCCGGTTTGAGCAAAAGGTCCAGCCTTTTCAGCAGTTTCCGATTTTTATGTCGCAGCACGGCACGCCGTGTCATATATGCGGTTCCCCGCATAAGTTGCAGGGCAGGATTTGAGTCATGCCGACGCGGTACCGCGTTCCTTCCGACAAGATGAGCTTTCTCGCCGGCGACAGCGACATGGCGCGCCGGATCCGCGAATACGACTGGGCCAGCCATCCATTCGGGTCGCCCGAGGCATGGCCGCAGTCGCTGCGCTCGGCAATCGGCATCTGCCTGCATTCGTCGTTTCCGACGGCGATCTACTGGGGTCCCGAATTGCGGCTGCTCTACAACGACGCCTGGGCGCCGATCCCCGGACCGCGCCATCCTGCCGCCCTCGGCGCGCCGGCGCGCGAGGTGTGGTCCGACATCTGGCACGTGATCGAGCCGCAGTTCGCGCACCTGTACCGGACCGGCGAGGGCATCTTCGTCGAGGACCAGATGCTGCCGATGCGGCGCTTCGGTTTCACCGAGGAGACCTACTGGAGCTACAGCTTCACCCCGATCCGCGGCGAGGACGGCGCCATCGCCGGCGTGTTCAATTCCGGGAGCGAGACAACGCGCCACGTCCTCTCGCAAAGGCAGATGCGTTTCCTGCTCGACCTCGGCGAGGCGTTCCGCACCAGCACGGACCCGCGCGTCGCGCGGCGCACCGCCATCGAGATGCTCGGCCGGCACATCAGGGCCGACCGCGTCGGCTTTCGCGAGATCGTGCCGGGCGTGGCGGGGGAGCGGGCGGTCACCGAGGAATGGACCGCGCCGGGTGTCGATTCTGTCGGGCGGAATGTCAGGATTGCGGATCTCGGCCGCGAGATCGCCAACCACCTGCAGGCCGGCCACATCCTGCGCATCGACGACGTCCATGCCGACCCCGACCTGGGCGAGGCGCGGCACGTCCTCGAACGCCTGGGCGTTCGTGCATTGGTTGCCGTGCCGTGGATGGAGCACGGCCGCATCACCGCGGTGATCTTCCTGCACGCGCGGGAACAGCGCGCATGGAACGATTTCGAGGTGACGACGGCCGAGAAGGTGCTCGAACGCACGGTGCTGTGGATGGAGCGCGAGCATGCCGCCGAGCGCGAGCGCATCATGACGCGGGAGATCGATCACCGTGCCCGCAATGCGCTTGCCGTCGCCCAGTCGGTGGTGCGGCTGACCGCGGCCGACGACGTCGGCGACTTCCGCGACAAGATCGAAAGCCGGATAGCGGCTCTGGCGCGCGCCCATGCGCTGCTTTCGTCGCAGCACTGGGGACCGGTCGAACTGCGCTCGCTGCTCGACCAGGAACTCGCGCCCTATGCGGAGCCTGGCGGAGAACGCGTGCAGGCCGACGGCCCGCCGGTACCGCTGCGCCCCGAACAGGCGCAGACCATCACGCTGCTGCTGCACGAGCTGGCGACCAATGCCGCCAAATACGGCGCGCTGCACGCACCCGGCGGACGCCTGCGCGTGAGCTGGTGCATGGCGGGCGAACGGACGCTGGAGATCGACTGGCGCGAGAGCGTGCCGGCCGCCAGGCGGCCGGACGAGGCCGGACGCAGCGGTTTCGGATCGGCGCTTCTTACGCGCGTCGTCGAACAGCAGTTCGGCGGCACGATCAGCCGTAATTTCGACGGTGGCGGCCTCCATTGCGTGATCGCGCTGCCGCTGGCGGAAGCCCGGCCCGTGCCCGAGCGCGCCGAGCCGGCGCCGGCCGCCGCCGCGGCCGACGTGAACGGGCACGACCGCAAGAGCATCCTCATTGTCGAGGACGAAGCGATGATCGCGATGGACCTGGAGGGGGTGGTCAGCGCGCTGGGCTATGACGTCTTCGGGACGGTCGCCACGGTCACCGACGGCCTGAAGGCGCTCGAAGCAGGAACGCCGAGCCTGGCGATAGTGGATATGAATCTCTCGGGGGACTCCTCACGTCCGATCGCCGAGGCACTGTCCGCTCGCGGCGTGCCGATGATCTTCGCGACGGGCTACGCGGATGCGGGCGACGTGCCCGAGACGCTGGTCGATGCCCCGCGTCTCTCCAAGCCGATCTCGCAGACCGAGTTGGTGCGCACCATCACCGCGCTCAGCGCCTGACCGGCCCGCCAGCCCCCGCAATCAGGCCGGTGACGCTAGTACGCCGGTTCCCCGGCGGCTTGCTGGCGTCGATCAATGCAATCGGCCACCTTCATCCAGATCCGGTGTCCCTTGTGGTCGCCCCGGTCCTGCAGCGCATCGGCCATCCGTCTGGCTTCCCGGCTTGCGCTCAAAGATCTGCGGCTACGGGCGCGGCGGCTGCGTGCTGCGACCACGGCTCTCTGACGCACGCTTCGAAACCCGCGCGGCCGTTCCACGGCCCGTCTGGGGTCACCGTTTGGCGGGGGTCAGGCCGGCGAGCAGCCGGTCCGCCGTCGACTCGAAGCGGGCGACATCGTCATACGAGCGGGCCAGCATCATCGCGCCCTCGAGCGATGAAATCAGCAGCAGCGCCATTTCGCGGGCCGTGCCCTTGAAGTGAATTTCCTTTTTCGCGCGGCCCTTCTCCAGCACGTCCGTCAGCCATCGCTCGTTCTCGTCGAAAAAGACCTTCAGCTCCGCCTTCATCGGCTTCGGCAGAGTCGAATACTCGGCCGCCAGCATCCCGCACAGACACATGCGGTCGTTGCGTAGCACACCGAGGTAAAGATCGACGTAGCGCCGGATTCGCTCGCGGCTGTCGGCAGTCGCCCTTTCGATGTCCGCAAGGGCCTGCATGAATGACCGGCTGTAGCGCTCGATCAGGCGCTGGCCGAGCGCCGCCTTGGTCGGGAAATGATAATGCAGGCTGGCCTTGGTCACCTGCAGCGACTGGGCGATGTCGGCATAGCTGAACGCGTTGTAGCCGCGCGTCTGCAGCAGGCGCTCGGCGATGTCGAGAATCTTCCGCGACGTGTCGGCGTTGGGGGGAAGCCGGGGCATGCCTTCTCCTTGTTCCGGGTCATTCTGGCCGGGGGCGAACACCTCGCCGATTCAACGCCTTGTATAGAAACTTACCTACTGGTTGACAAGTTACCTACTAGTGGGTAAGTTGC
>CAZUDR010000195.1:0-2231 GCA_964618715.1 uncultured Undibacter sp.
CCTGCGCGGGCTCGGCTACACCGTCAGCCGCAACAAGCCCTATGCCGGCGGCTTCATCACCGAGCACTACGGCAACCCGGCCGCCGGCCTGCATGCCCTGCAGCTCGAGATCAACCGGGCGCTCTACATGGACGAGCGCCGCTATGAGCGTTCCGGCAACTTCGGCCGCCTGGCGGCCGATATGGAGACCCTGGCCTGCCGGCTGGGCGAGATTCCGCTGGACGAGCTACGCCCCTTCCGCGCCGCCGCGGCGGAATAGGCCGCTTCGCCGCCAAACCGGATTGTCCAACGGCCCGGCACAAAAAAAAGGGCCGCTCGCGTGTGCAAGCGGCCCAAGTCTAGGGAGGAAACGCCCAAGGAGGGCAACGGTAGCTCTCGCTACCGCATTGCAATAAATTACACCGCGACGCACAAAAATCAAGGTCCGGCGGGGAAAACTCCATGCAAAACTGCATGGATGGCTATCGGTTTTGCGGGGTAAACCAGCCCTTTTTCAGGCAGGCGTTACAAAACTGTCACTTTTGAAGGGCTCTAGCTCTGCAACTTTGGGCGAGGTGGCATCGTAAGGCCACGGTGGAGCCCTTGGCGGGAGGCCGATCTTGCCAGAGGAGTCCCTCCCCGCATTCTCCGATCGACAGTCCGCATGACGGCCATCGACTTCGCCACTTTCGTCGACCACCTCGCCACCGCCTCCGGCGAGACCATCCTGCCCTTCTTCCGCACCGCGCTGGCGGTGGAGAACAAGCAGGCGGGCGGCTTCGATCCGGTCACCGCCGCCGATCGCGCGGCGGAGGAAGCGATGCGCGCGCTGATCCGCGAGGCCTTTCCGGAGCACGGCATCCTCGGCGAGGAACAGGCGCCCGAGCGCACCGACGCCGAATATGTCTGGGTGCTCGATCCGATCGACGGCACCAAGTCCTTTATCGCCGGCATGCCGGCCTGGGGCACGCTGATCGGGCTGATGCGGTTCGGCGAGCCGGTCTTCGGCATGATGCACCAGCCGTTCATCGGCGAGCGGTTTACCGGAGACGGCGGCGCCGCGCGCTACCGCGGACCGGCCGGCGACCGCGACCTCGGCGTCCGCAAATGCGCCGGGCTCGGCGATGCGCTGATGTTCACGACCAGCCCGCTGCTGATGAACGAGGCCGCCCGCGCCGCGTTCCGCAAGGTCGAGAACACGGTCAGGCTGTCGCGCTACGGCGGCGACTGCTACGCCTACTGCATGCTGGCAGCCGGCCTGATCGATCTCGTGATCGAAACCGAGATCAAGCCGCACGACATCGTGCCGCTGATCCCGATCATCGGCGGCGCCGGCGGCATCGTGACCACCTGGGAGAATGGCGCGCCCCAGCAGGGCGGCCGCATCGTGGCCGCCGGTGACGCGCGCGTGCACCAGGCCGCGCTCGAGGTCCTCAACGGATGAGCCTCAGACGAAGACCGCCGGTGGCGGAAACAAACTCCGTTCGTTCCCGCGGAAGCGGGAACCCAGCCTTGGTTACAAATTACCGGGTCCCCGCTTTCGCGGGGACGAACGGGTGATTCAATCTCAAACAAATATGCTTTAGTCGACCGGCTTGACGTCGCCGCAATCGGGGCCGAGCCAGCGGCCCTGTGTCTCGTGCTTCATGGAGATGTTGTCGCCGCCGTCGCGCATGGCGATGTCGACCACGCCCTTGATGGTTTCCCGGTTCACCACGTCGTAGCGGATGTTCATCGTCTGCTTGCGGCCGCCCGCACGGCAGACTTCCTGCACCTGCCAGCCGCGCGCCGAGCGGGAATCCTTCGTGCGCGTGCAGTCGCGTTCGGCCGGGCCGAAGTCGGGCGTCTTGTCGAGCGAGGCCTGCGTGATGCAGATCTTGTGCGCCTGCACGCCGGGCGCCACCTTCCTGCGCGTCTTCATCATGTTCTCGATCTGCGCGCGCTGGGCCGGCGGCAGCTGGGCCAGCATCTCCGGCGGCATGTTCGGCATGCTGGGCAGTTCCGGCAGGCCGGTGGTCGAGCGTTTGGTCGTGACCTCCCACAGACCCGTGCGCACGTCGAGCGACTGGGCCAGCGCCGGCGTGGCGGCACAGAGCGCGAGACCGGCGAGAAGCGGGACAACCCGAAGCGATGTCATGAGCGTTTTCTCCTCGAATCAGTGCGCCATGGCACCTGTGCCATATCACGGGCCGGTCCGTACCGTGCCCGCGCTCTAGAACAGGGGCGTCCCCGGCACGAACGCATCGAACGCC
>CAZUDR010000195.1:2241-6503 GCA_964618715.1 uncultured Undibacter sp.
CGCGATACTGGTCCTGCTCCTGGAGGATTTCATGGCGGCTGCCGGCGAGAATGAGATGGCGACCGGCGAGCAGGTTCCTGCCGAACGCCTCGATCGCCTGCGTGGAGACGACCGCATCGCGACCGGCCGCGACCAGCAGGATCGGCTGGCGCAGATGCGTCGGATAGTTCGGCTCGGCAAAGCCTTTCATCACCCGCATGGCGGAATCCGCCCAGGCAATGGTGGGCGCGCCGAGACCAAGATCCGGTTCCTCCTGCAGAACCGCCTGGTTGCGGGCAAAGCGCACCGGATCGGACGTCAGCACGTTGCCGATGAAGTCCTCGCTGCCGGCCGCGTCACGCGAGCCGGACGGCACATAGGCCGAGCCGCGGCCCACCATTCGCAGCACGCGCGCAAACGGCCCTGCCAGACCCAGCATGCGCCGGCCCGGCAACGCGATCATCGGCGCGGACAGCACCACCCGCTCGAACCAGCGGCTGCCGTCGTGGCAGATACGGATGGCAATGGCGCCGCCCATGGAGTGGCCGAGCGCAAAGATCGGCGGCGGACAGTCGGGCAACACCACCTGGTCCATGATGGCGCCGAGATCGGTGGCGTATTCGGAGAAATTGCGCACGTACCCCTTGCGCCGGTCTTTCAGCGCGCGGTCGGACAGGCCCTGCCCGCGCCAGTCGAAAGCGGCCACCGCAAAACCGCGCGCGCGCAGGTCGCGTACGGTCTCGTAGTATTTCTCGATGTACTCGGCGCGGCCCTGCAGGATCACCACCGTGCCCTTGCGCCCGGGCGGCGGCGCCCAGCGGGCAAAGCGGAGATTCACCCCGTCCGGAGTCTTGATCCTGCCGGTCACCACGTTGTCGGGCAGCGGATTGGCCGGGATGGAGACGAGTTTCATTGGCGCCGAGCGGGACCGGTGCGGGAAGCGTTGCGCCTTATAGCAGGGTGGCGAGCGGTCTCAATCCGCGGCCCCGCAATCCATAAAACACCATTAATTTCAATGAGATAATGAACAAACCTGGCAGACTTGCAGGCGCAAAACCGCATTCCCATATTTTGCTTGCGCAGGCCAATGCGGCTGCGCACGGGCACTTCGGTCCGGCCCCGAGGGCGGACCGCCCGCATGTCGCTCAATCAAGGAGGACTATGCCATGCGAACTTACGATCTTTCCCCGCTCTACCGTTCGACCGTCGGCTTTGACCGGCTGTTCTCGATGATGGACGCTTTCGACAGCGCTCCGGGTTATCCGCCCTACAACATCGAGCGCACCGGCGAGAACGACTACCGGATCACCGTCGCCGTAGCCGGCTTCGGTGAGGAGGACCTTTCGATCGAGGCGAAAGAGAACACGCTGACGATCAAGGGCTCCAAGCAGAACAGGGAAGAGCAGACCGGCGACGTGCTCTATCAGGGCATCGCCGCGCGCGCCTTCGAGCGCGTCTTCCAGCTTGCCGACTATGTCGTGGTCAAGAGCGCACGGCTCGAGAACGGCCTGCTGCACGTCGACCTCGTGCGCGAGATCCCCGAGGCGAAGAAGCCGCGCCAGATTCCGATCGGCAACGGCGAGGCCAAGCCGCAGGTGATCGACACCAAGGCCGCGGCCTGACCGGCTCCGACAGCTTCCAGACGGCGAAAGCGCCCCGGATGCCCCGGGGCGCTTTTGTTTTCGCAAACAGAACGGAAAATCAGTCGGCCTTCGGCAGCAGAGCATCGCCGGCCGGGTCACTGCCGTGCTGTTCGAACAGGTCACCCGCTCCAGGGGCCGCGTCGAAGCGCGGGGTCGGGTAGACCGGGGTCAGCGCCGTGTCCGCCTCGCGCGGCACATTCAGCATCGTCCGCTGGCGCACGGGCGCAGGAGGCGGCGTGCTGGTCATGCGCGGCGCGGCCCGGCTCCCGGCATCGCGGCGCCGGGGCGAGCCGTCGCGCCGTTCATGGACGGTCGCGCGTTCATACGCCTCGTCCGCCTGCGGCACCTGGATGATCCGCGCGGCGCCGATCTGGCGCGGCGTCTCGACCGCAGAACCGCGCAGCGGCATCACCGAAAGGATGGTCCCGGAGCGCATGTCGGCGACCACGCGAACCTCGCGGCCGCGCGGATCAACCGCATGCACGACATAATAGGCCCCGCGCTGTTGCACCCGGGTGCCGGGCTCAAGTCCCATTTCGCGTACGATCACAAGGATGTCTTCGGCCGGCACCACCTCGGCGGCGGTCGCCACGCCGCGCTCGAAGGTGCCGGCAACAAAAAACGATACCAGACCGGCGACGGCCAGCGCGCTTGCTCCGATGGTCAGACCTTTCTTCACGGGCAATCCTTTCCGGCTAGCGGCGCGCGACAGCGCGGATGAGCGCATCGAACGAAATGGCTCCGGGGCCGAGCGCGAGCAGCACCGTCAGCATCGACGCCCAGTAGACGTGCACGGTCCACAACGCCTCCGGATACACGTACAACTGGATCAGCGCGGTCATGATCAGCAGGCCGAGCGCGGCAAAGCGCGTGCCAAGACCGAGCACGAGCATGACCGGCAGCACGAACCCGGCGGCGCCGGCCAGCCAGGCCGCCAGCACAGGCGAAAACGGCAGCGCAGCGTATTGGGTAAAGAAGCTGGCGAAGGTTTCCGCCGACACATGCGTCGGCAACACGACCGAGAGATCAAAACCCTGCACGTGGAACGGCAAGTGGACGCCGTCGACCCGCGTCTGGCCGTCGAGAAAGAACACCCGCGCCATCACAAGGCGCAGCGCCAGCGCCACCAGCGCGTAGGGGACGAATGAGCAGGCGGCGGCGAACCCGGCGACGAGCCGGACGATGATCGAACGCCGGCGCTGCGGTCGCTGCGCCTGCAGCGCAGCGCCACCGGTCATCGCGTCCGTGCGCGCGATCGCCGCCATGACCGCGGGCGAGGGTCGCGGCATCGGCGGCCGCGGCGCCGGCTCCGGCGGATCGATTCGCCTGGCCACCGTGCCGAGGTCGAGCGCCGGCGCCATGCCGGCGATCCGGTCGGCCAGCCGCGATATGGACCGCACGCCGCGGCCCTCATCTTGCGCCGTCGCGCCCGCGTGGCTTCCGCTCATGCTCCCCTCCTGATGGACGCGAGCATATCCAAGCGGCCGGGCAGCGCCGCTGTTTCCCGCAACCACGGTTAAACGGTTAACCCGGCAGGCAAATTGCCGACGCGAGGCAGCGCGGGATTGGCGCGAACCAATGGTCGCCGGTTTGGTTCTGTGGGGAGAGCGAACAGGCAATGACGCCGCAAGAAAGCTTGCCGGCGGCCCAAATCAGGCGTGGACCCGCCTTGTGTGGCGGGGCAAAATTTGGCAAGGTTTGTTAGGACAGTAATGCTGTCCTAATGGTGGCAGCCAGGGTGCCGGTCCGCAGGCGCGCGGGACCGGGTATCGTTGGCGCCCAATGGGAGCAGCCACGGCAGCGGCGAGCCGGGCAAGGCTGCCCTTCATGAGATTGTTTGTGATTTGGCCCGCGGCGGACTTCCGGCGCTGCGGATAAGGCGGGTGCGCCGGAGCCGCAGGGGCGCCGCCGAGGCGGAACGAGATGAGCGGACGAGGAAACGGCGAGAGGGATTTACGGCGGACGGCGGCGAAGGCCGCCGCCCACGCTGTGCCGTTGCACGACACTCTCGATCCCGGCGCGCCGGCGGCGCACGGCCTCTACGATCCTGCGCTGGCCAAGGATTCCTGCGGTGTCGGCTTTGTCGCCAACATCAAGGGCCGCAGGTCGCATCAGATCATCGAGGACGGTCTGAAGATCCTCTGCAATCTGGAACACCGCGGTGCGGTGGGTGCCGATCCGCGCATGGGCGACGGCGCAGGCATCCTTGTGCAGATCCCGCACAAGTTTTTCGCCAGGAAGGCCAGGGAGCTCGGATTCGAACTGCCGCAACCCGGCGAATACGCCGTGGGTCAGCTGTTCATGCCGCGCGAGAAGAACTGGCGGCAGATGATCCGTGACATCTATACCGAGATGCTTGCGCGCGAGGGACTGGCGCTGCTCGGCTGGCGCGATGTCCCGAAAGACAATTCGACGCTCGGCGAATCGGTCAAGCCGACCGAGCCGGTGCACCAGCAGGTCTTCATCGGTCAGGGCAAACACAAGCTGAGCGAAGCCGACTTCGAGCGCCGTCTGTACATCCTGCGCAAGTCGATCTCCAACGCGATCTACAAGAAGCGCGAACGGCGCGTGTCCGACTACTATCCGGTGTCGATCTCCTGCCGCACCGTCGTCTACAAGGGCATGTTCCTGGCCGACCAG
>CAZUDR010000196.1:0-3852 GCA_964618715.1 uncultured Undibacter sp.
GAAGATCGTGGATGCCATGCCGGATGGCTCCGGCGCGGTGATGATCGACGGCAAGATGCAGGACGACGCCACCTGGAAGCAGGCCAGGGTTCTGCTCGATCTCGCCCGGCGGGTCGCCGCCAAAGATCCGGACATGGCCGCCCGCTACGCACTTTGAGCGCACTGGCGAAGTGGCGGAGGATGTACTATCTGGATCAGGCCATGAATACGATGAGCAGGATGCGCAACGCCAAATTCAAGATCGGACAGGTGGTCAAGCACCGCCTTTACCCGTTCCGCGGCGTCATATTCGACATCGACCCGGTGTTCAGCAACACCGAGGAGTGGTGGGAGTCGATTCCGGCTGACGTGCGCCCGCACAAGGACCAGCCGTTCTATCACCTCTTTGCCGAGAACGAGGAGACCGAATACATCGCCTACGTCTCCGAACAGAACCTGTTGCCCGACACATCCGGCGAGCCGATCCGTCATCCGGAGGTGGCGGAAACCTTCGAGTGGGACGACAGCGGCAGCTACCGGCCGCGCCACAGCACGCTCAACTGAAGCGTCACCGATCCTCACCGGCAGACTAAAAAAGGCGCGGCCGTGGCCGCGCCTTTTCGTTTGCCGCCGCAAACCGGTTATTGCTTGTTCTTTTCGGGCGCCGGAGCCGCCGGCTGCTGCGCTTCGAGCTTCTTGCGGGCTTCTTCCGCCTTCTTCTGCAATTCGGATTGCAGCTTGCGCTGCTGGGCCTCGAACGCCTTCGGATCGGTCGGCGGGCCCTCATAGGCCTTGGCAAAGTCGGCAAGCGGCAATTGCAGGCTGATCGCGGTATTGTTGAAGTTGATCGCCTGCACGGTCAGCGACTTGCCCTTCTTCAGCTTGGTGACCATGTCCTCGTTCGCCTGGTAGTCGGAAAAGCAGCCGAGCGGAATGCACATCGAGTATGGCGCCGTCATCGGAGTTTCCTGGTCGATGATGACGCGCGTGCCGCGCTGCAGTTGAACACCGAGCGGAACGGTGACACGCAGCAGCTTTTGCGGCGCACCTTCCGGCTCGATCAGTTCCGCAACCACGACCGGGCGTCCGTTCTCCAGCCGGCCGTCCTTGTGCAGCACGCAGACTTCCTTGTTGTTGGTGTCCTGGCCCTTGTTGCAGAGCTTGATCCACGGCGAATACATCAGCTGCGGCGGTGTCTGCGCCTGCTGCTGTTGCCCCTGCGCAGGCGCGGGCGCTGCCGGTTGCTGCGCCGGCGCCGCCGGTCTGGGCGCCGGTTTCGGCGACGGCGTCTGCGCGCGTGCGGCCGGCATCGCGACCAGCGCCGCCAGCAGCCCCGCAGTCGCCGCAGCGACGGTCAGCACCCGGCCTGACGGCCGAAGCGATGCGATCCGATTTGACATTGTTGTTTCCCTGTTTTCCCACCGTTCGCGGATCCGCATTCGCAGATTGATTGCCGCGAATCCGGGATTGCGGTTCGTTAGCCGACAAATGGTCGCCGCGCGCCTCGCTCTCTCGGCAGCAATTGCGGCGGCAGCGTGGCCGGAACCCCCGCGTGAATAGCCGATCTTGTGCCTTCAATAAAGCACGAATGGGCCGAAAATACGGGAGAGTCCATCACACGTCGCATGTGGTAAATTGCGCAAAACCGGAACGAATCGCATTCACCCCTTGCCTGTGCCGCCTCTTGCCTCCCCTGTTGTGACGCGATGGAAAGCGTCCCGGCGAACGGTGCTGTTGGGTGCGCTGGTGGCCGCCAGCGGGCTGGCAAGCCGCGCCACCCGGGGCGCCGAACTGCCGCATGCAATTGCGATGCATGGCAAGCCTGCCTGGGGTTCCGGCTTCCGTCATCCGACATATGCCAATCCGTCCGCGCCCAAGGGCGGCGTGCTGGTGCAGGGCGTGCTCGGCACCTTCGACAGTCTCAATCCGTTCATCGTCAAGGGACTGCCTGCGGTGAACATCCGCAGCTACGTCGTGGAGAGCCTGCTGGCGCGCGGCTACGACGAGCCGTTCACGCTCTACGGCCTGATTGCCGACGGCGTCGAGACGGACGCCGCGCGTGAGCGCGTAACATTTACCATCAATCCGGCCGCGCGTTTTTCCGATGGCAGGCCGGTCACGCCGGAGGATGTCGTCTTTTCCTGGCAACTGCTGCGCGACCACGGCCGCCCCAACTTCGGCATCTACTACTCAAAGGTCAAGAAGGCCGAGGTGATCGGACCACGCACCGTGCATTTCGACCTCGCCGGCGCCGGCGACCGCGAGCTCCCGCTGATCCTCGGGCTGATGCCGATTGTCCCCGGCCACGCCACCGATACCGCGACATTCGAGGAAACGACTTTCGATCCGCCGCTCGGCAGCGGTCCCTACACGGTCGACGCGGTGAAGCCCGGAATGAGCGTGACATTCACCCGCGACGCGAACTACTGGGGTCGCGATCTGCCGATCAACCGCGGTCTGTGGAATTTCGACACCGTGCGCTTCGACTATTACCGCGACGGCAACACGCATTTCGAGGCATTCAAGAAGGGCCTCTACGATGTGCGCGCGGAGACCGATCCCGGCCGCTGGCAGACCGCCTACACGTTCCCGTCATTGCGCAAGGGCGACGTGGTCAAGGAGTCGTTCCCCTACGGACTGCCCAAGGGCATGCGCGGCCTTGTATTCAACACACGCCGCCAGATGTTCGCGGACGTCCGCGTACGGGAAGCAATCCTGCAACTGTTCGACTTTGAGTGGATCAACCACAACTATTTCTTTGATCTGTACGACCGGACCGCCAGCTATTTCGATGACTGCGACCTGTCAGCGCACGGCGTGCCGGCCAACGCGCGCGAGCGCGAATTGCTCAGGCCCTTTCCGGGCGCAGTGCGCGACGACATCATGCAGGGCACTTGGTCGCCGCCGAAGACCGACGGCTCCGGCCGCGACCGCACGCCCTTGCGCCGTGCCTTCGCACTGTTCAGGCAGGCCGGCTACGAGATCGACGGAACCGCCCTCACGCACCGCAAGACCGGCCGCCGCCTTGCTTTCGAGATCCTGACGACCACGCGCGACCAGGAGCGCATTGCGCTCGCCTTCGCGCGCAACCTGCGCCGTGTCGGCATCGACGGCCGCGTGCGTAACATCGACGCCACCCAGTTCGAGCGTCGCCGCATCGCGTTCGATTTCGACATGATGGAATACCGTTGGGAGCAGTCGCTGTCGCCCGGCAACGAGCAGCTTTTTTACTGGGGCTCGGAAGCCGCCGACCAGAACGGCAGCCGCAACTACATGGGCGTCAGGTCGAAGGCGGTCGACGCCATGATCCACGCCATGTTGCGGGCGACCGCGCGCGAGGATTTCGTCGCCGCGACCCGCGCGCTCGACCGCGTGCTGCTGACCGGCTTCTATGTCATTCCCCTCTATCATTTGCCGGTGCAGTGGGTCGCGCGCTGGACTGCCGTCAAGCATCCTGAGCGCACGTCACTGTTTGGCTACCTGCCGGAAACCTGGTGGCACGGCGAGGAAGAAACATGATCCTCGGTGACGACCGGACGCCGACAAGCGGCCCGACCCTTGACGAACTGTTCCGGCGCGCCGGCGTCCGTGATCCGCAGGCACTGGCACTGGTTGATCCGCCCCACCGGGCGCAATTCACGGAAGGTCCGCCGCGCCGGCTTAGCTATGCCGAGGCGGACCGCGCGATTTCCGTGCTTGCCGCACGGTTGCGGCGGCTCGGCCTGCAGACAGACACCGTCGTGGCGATCCAGCTTGCACACGCCTTCGGTGCCAAGGTGCTCACCACCGTCGGCTCGGCCGGCAAGTGCGAGGTCTGCCGCACCCTGGGCGCCACGCGCGCCATCGACTACGCGAAAGAGGACTTCGTCGAGG
>CAZUDR010000196.1:3862-6495 GCA_964618715.1 uncultured Undibacter sp.
CCCTGCTCGGTGTGTTGCGCGCCGGGATGATTGCTGCGCCGTTGCCGTTGCTGTGGCGCCGGCGGGACGTCGTGGCGGCGCTCGGCCGCATCGATGCCAAGGCCATCATTACCGCCGGCCGCATCGATGGCGCAACGCCGGCCGCCATGGCGACGGAGGTGGCGGCCGAGCTGTTCCCCATCCGATATATCGGCGCCTTCGGGCAGGATCTGCCCGACGGCGTGGTGACGATCGACGACTGTTTTGCCCCGTCCGCAACCGACACGCTTCCGCACGTGGCCCGCTCCGGTCCGGCCGCTGCCCACGTTGCGGTCGTCACCTTCGAAATCGCCGGTGACGGCCTTGTTGCGGTGGCGCGCAACCACGCGCAGATACTCGCCGGTGGCGAGGCGCTGGTCGAGGTGACCGGCAGGGATATTCTGTCGACGATTCCGCCCGCCTCGTTTGCCGGCATCGTCCTCACACTGATGCCATGGCTGAAGTCCGGCGGTGCGCTTCATCTGCACCATGGCTTTGATCCCGCAGCCTTTGCTGCCCAATCCGCCGGCGTGCCCGGCGCAGCCATAGTGCTGCCCGGGCCTGCGCTGGCGCCGTTGGCCGAGGCGAAACTGCTCGGCCACGCAGAGCACATTGTCGCCCTGTGGCGCGCGCCTGAACGGCTCGCGAACGCGCCGCGCTGGCGCGGCGAAGCGGCGGTCATCGACATGGCAAGCTTCGGCGAGATCGGAATTGTCGGCGGACTCCGTCCGCCTGACGGATATCCGGTCCTGCGCAATCCGCACCCGGCGATTGTCGAGGCCGCCCGGACGGGCACCGGGACGCTCGCCCTGCGCGGGCCTGTTGTGGCGGTGGATGTTTTCCCGCCCGGCGCCGAAATGGATCATCAGCCATTTCTTGCACCCGATGCCGCGGGCTTCGTCGACACCGGCTTTGCGTGCCGCCGTGATGGCGAAACGTGGACGATCACCGCGCCGCCGCGCGGCATCGCCGGCATCGGTGGCTACCGCCTGATCGAGCGGGAGGCCGCAGCCCTGGTCGCCGAGGTCGATCCCGCGGCGACCCTGCTTTCCCTTCCCCACGCGGCGACCGGCCAGCGGCTCGCGGGCAGCGCAGCCGATCCGGTCGGACTCGCCGGCGAACTTCGCGCGCGCGGTATCAATGCGCTGATCTGCGAAGCCTTTCGGCCGCGCGAGACGGGCCGGGCCGCATAGCCGCCATCGTCGTTGACGCGCCGTTAACAGGACGCGGCCTATTGTCGCCGCCCCCGTCACGTTGTGTTGCGTGCTCCCATGTCGCTTCAGGGTCCGGTCCTCGTCGTCGCCGAAACTCCGGCGTCCGACCTCGTCGAGGCGCTGGGCGCCGCCGGCGCTTTCCCCATCGTCGAAGCCAAATGGACTGACGCGCCGACCGCCTTCGTCTCGGTCAAGCCCGCCGCCGTGGTGATCGCCGAACCCGGCCGGCCGCCAAGTGAATCCGCCGCGCGCATGCTGGGCCTGCAGATCGTCACGACCGACGGACCGGTCGTGCCAGCGATCGCCCGTGTGCAGGGTGAGCAGGAGGCTGCCATCCCCGCGGCGCTCCCGGCCGACATCGCCTTGCCGCCGAAACGCCTGATCGCGCGCCTGACGTCGGCGCTGCGCGTGCGCGCCTTGCACGAAACCGTTCTGCGCCGTACCGCGACCTTCACGGCGCAGGGAGGGACGGTGCCGGCGCTTCCGGCCACTGATGCCCTGGAAGACGCGACTGTGTTGATCGTCGGCCGCGGGCCGCTTTATCCCGCGCTCAGCATTGCGATCGGCGAGCGCGTCCATATGGTCGGCGCGCTGAGTGTGGAGGCGGCGGTCAAGCATCTCAATGCCCGCGACATCGACGGGGTCGTGGTCGGCGACGGTTTCTCGGCGCGCATGGTCGAGGCGTTCCTGACCGTGCTGGCGCTGGAGACCCGCTTCCGCGACATTCCCGTGGCGGTGATCGGCGAGGCGCCGCCGGATATTTCCGAAAGCCTACCGAACATGGAGCACGTCGACGGCGATCCGGTGCGCATCGTGCCCCGCATGCTCCCGCTGGTGCGCATGCATGCCTTCGAGACGCGGCTGAAGCGCGTGCTCAGGTCGCTTGACGCGGACGGCATCTTCGACCCCGACACCGGCCTGCTCACCCGCGACGCGTTCTGCCGCGACCTCGGCGAGGCCATGGCACAGGCCGGCGAGCGCAGCCAGGCGCTGTCGATCGCGCGCTTTTCCTTCGACGGCCCCATGAACGCACGCGCAAGCCTTGACGGCGCCCGGTTGCTGGCGCGGCTGATCCGCGACATCGACTTCGCGACCCGCGAGGATGAAGGCAATCTGCTCATCGCCTTCACGCAGACTGACCTGCGCGACGCCCACGTGGCCGT
Organism: uncultured Undibacter sp.; assembly: GCA_964618715.1. Classification (GTDB taxonomy): domain Bacteria; phylum Pseudomonadota; class Alphaproteobacteria; order Rhizobiales; family Xanthobacteraceae; genus Pseudolabrys. Next base: position 6,258 of record CAZUDR010000196.1, read on the forward strand.
CCGCCGCATCGCCGGTGCCCTGAAGAGCACGATGTTTGCCGGACAGCGGCCGCAGGACAATATCGCCGCAAATGTCACGCTGGCGGGCGCCAAGGCCGGAGACACATTCGACAGCCTGATGCTGCGCGTGACGGGCAGCCGGGTGGTTGCCGCCGAATAGCCGACGGCCTAGGCTCCGTTCCAAAGGAGCCAGATCCATGTCCGCTCAATCGCCCGTCCGTATCGACGTCGTCTCCGA
>CAZUDR010000197.1:0-6493 GCA_964618715.1 uncultured Undibacter sp.
TGCTCCGGCGACAGGTTCTTCAGGTCGCTGGGAGAATGAACACGGTCGAGCAGGGGGGTCTTGGAGGTCTCGGACAATGGTAACTCCAAAAACAGACTGGCCAGCCGTGGATCGATCGGGGGGGCCGGCATTCAGGCCGGAGCCAATTTATTACGCTTACACCACAACGGCGGTGGTGGGCAATTCAGGGAGCTACGATAGCACGACTCCCGGACTGCGTCCCGCCGCCATGGCGGCGGCCACCCGGTCAGGCTCGGCAGCCCGGACCGCCAGGTCAAACGGCCCGCAGCAGATCAGATAGTAGTCGTAGGCCGCTCCCCGCCGCTCGTTGGCGTAGAGAAACTGGAAATGGGCGCGGAAGAAGCGCCAGCGGCGGCGGTCGAAGTCGCTCGTCCACAGGTCGCGGAAGCTGACAGCGGCCACCTGCGGGTTCCGGCGCCCGGACCCGAGGACAATTCCGTGGCCGGCGACCGGGTCGAATGGCCAGAAATTCATGATGTCGTGACGTGACTGGAAATCGACCCAGTCGATATCGGGGGCCTGCGCCAGCCGCCGCAACCGGTCGCGAAACCAGCCCGCCGGGGCCTGGAATCCGACGATCGGCAGATTGGCACCGATGGTGAGCAGCCGCACGCGCGGACCATGGTGGCCGAGCCCGGGGTCGCGCAACAGCGCCCGGTCGAGCACCTCGACCGCAAGGAACGAGCCCGAACTGTGACCGACAATCACCACCTCGTCGGCGTCGCTGGCGCGGATCGCCTCGACCACATAACCGGCGAAGACCTCCATGCGCTCCTCCCAGTCGGGCCGTCGGCGGTGGGCGAACTGGTAGGTCGAGACGACGTCGTCGCACAGATAAAGCAGGTAGGTCTGCTGCTCGCTGAGCCGGAGGATCAGCGCGAACACACCGAGCCCCGCTGCCGCACCGATCATCCTGGCGGCGAGCTTCGGCATGCCGAGTGCGTCCAGTCCTGTCGCCGCCAGCAGCCCGGCCGCCACACCAAGCAACAACCAGATCGTCATCAGCACCACGGGATAGATGACGAACAGCCCGAAGCGCCAGTGGGCCTTGAAGAAGCGCGGCACAACGCCATTGAAAATGCCGATCAGCATCACGCGATACAGCTGGACGATCTTCCACCAGGCCGGGCGCGCGAAGTCGCGACGGATAATGTCCTCCCAGCGCAGGAACAGATAGTGCGTATCGACCTGCCAGTCGTCGGCGTGTGTCGTGACGTCCCAGCTGGTGATGAAGCGGTCAGGATCGTTTTCGGCCCGGCCGACCGAGCCGGTCAAGCCGTACAGGTCGCAGGTGTGCCGGTACTCGCGGCGGAACATGCGATAATATTCGGCGAGACCCCGCGGGTCGTAGCCCTGCACGTAGATGACAAGCCGGCGACGGACCTGCACGGCCGGTGCCAGCTAGTCCACGTCGAGCGGTTCGCTTCCGGCCGGTCTGCCGGAGGCATCGAGCGTGATCTTTTCGACGCGGGCTTCCGCCTGCTTCAGCAACTCCTCGCAGCGGGCCTTGAGCGCCTCTCCACGCTCGTAGATCGCCACCGACTCCTCGAGCGGGACCTTGCCTTCCTCAAGCCGCCTGACGATCGATTCGAGCTCCTCGATCGCCTTTTCGAAGGGCAACTTCTTCACGTCGGAATTCTTGCTTTCGGCCATGTCCAGGTCCCGGCTCGCCTTGCGGTCTGCTATCCTAAGGAGTTCTGTCGACGAAGATAGCCGGGAATGCGAGTCAATTTCAGTCGCGGCGCTCGGGCCCGCCGCGTGGCCGCCGGCGCTGCCAGCGCCGCAGCCCGCTCCTCACGATGAATCCGCGCGACAGCAGTCGCGGCAGCATCGCGAGGACGCGATTGTGCCCGCCCGGCACCACCACCCGACGTCCGCTCATCAGCCCCTCGTAGCCTTCGCGGGCCACCCGCTCGGTCGATCGGATGAGGTAGGGGGGGAAATAGTCGGGTGGCACGTCGGCGGTGGTGAAAAATTCGGTCTCCACCGGCCCGGGACAGAGCGCGCAGACGCGCGCGCCCGAATGCCGGAGCTCCTGATGCAGCGCTTCCGTGAACGACAGGATGTAGGCCTTGGTGGCGTGATAGACCGCCATCCCCGGTGCCGGCATGAAGCCGGCGACGGAGGCGACATTGAGGATGCCGCCACGCTCGCGGATGACGCTGTCGAGAAAGCGCAATGTCAGGTCGGTAACGGCGCGAACGTTCAGATCGATCATGCCGAGCTGGCGGTCCAGCCCGATTTCATCGGCAGCACCGAGCAGACCGAAGCCGGCGACATTGACAACCCAGGCCGGCTCAAGACCGCGCGCCTGCAGCGCGTCGGCGAGTTGCGCCGTGCCCCCGGGGGCGGCCAGATCGGCCGCAATGACCGGCGGGCGCGCATGGGCCAGCGTCGCGATCTCGTCGGCGAGCGCCGCCAGTCTCGCCTCGCGCCGGGCGGTGAGCACCACCGCATGACCGTGCACGGCGAACTGGCGGGCGAGCGCCGCGCCGAGGCCGGACGATGCGCCGGTAACGAGAGTGACGGGCCCGCTGCGTGACATTGGACGACGGATGCTCGACAATGAACACGGGAGCATACGACAGTCGCCCTCCATGAGCGATCTCGGCGGAAAAATCGTCCTGGTGACCGGTGCCGCGGGCGCGATCGGCGCCGCCGTGGTGCAGGCCGTGCGCGCCGCCGGGGGAACCGCGATGGCCACGGATCTCGCCGGCCGCCCGGGCATCGACGCGGAACTCGACGTCACCGCGGAAGCCGACTGGCAGCGGATCGTCGCCGGGATTGAAAAATCGCATGGCCGGCTCGACGGGCTGGTCAACGCTGCCGGCGTCGCCGGCGTCGCCCATGTGGAAAAGGCCGATTTTGCCGACTGGCGGCGCGTGCTGTCGGTCAATCTCGACGGCACCTTTCTCGGCTGCAAGTACGCCTTTCCGCTGCTGCGCCGGAAGGGTGGCGCGATCGTCAACCTGTCGTCGGTGCTCGGGCTGATCGGCAGCGCCAACCTTCCCGCCTACAGTGCTTCCAAGGGCGGTGTGTCGCTGCTGACCAAATCGGTGGCGCTGCATGGCGCGCGCTACAAGCCGCCGGTGCGCTGCAACGCCGTGTGCCCGGCCTTCGTCGAGGGGCCAATGGTCGACGGCATCGCGGACGGCACGCGCGACCCGGACGCGGTGAGGCAGCGGCTTTCGAACGACATTCCGCTCGGCCGGCTGGGCGCGCCGGAAGAGGTCGCGCGGCTGTGCGTCTATCTGCTGTCGGACGATGCGTCCTTCATCACCGGCGCCGATGTGCCGATTGATGGCGGGCTGACGGCAAGGTGACTCCCGTTTCCGGTGCAGGGGCCTGCCTCATCCGGAGTGTCGAAAGCGTCGTGTGCCGCGAGAACCGTCGGTGTCTGTCATGTCCGATATGACGATCAAGGCCATCCGTTTGACGAGGCTGCGCGTGCCATGGCCGGACGATCCCTGGCTGAAGGGCCACGCCTTCGGCGATGCGCGCAATTTCCTGGTGCTCGAGGTGGAGACGGCCGGCGGAATCACCGGCATGGGATACCTGCAGCCGTTCCGTCCGGTCATCGGGACGATCACGGCGTGTCTGGAGGAAAGCATCGTTCCGAGGGTCCTCGGCAAGGACGCGACGGACGTCGAGGCGATCTGGGATGATCTGTGGACCTGGACGGCCACGTTCGGGCGCGGTGGCATCACGACGATGGCCATGTCCGCGCTCGACATCGCGTTGTGGGACGCCATCGGCAAGAGGGCCAATCTGCCGCTGCACCGCCTGTGGGGCCATTTCCGGAGCGAGCTGCCGGTCTATGGCAGCGGCTGTTTTCGCGGCTCCGGCGGCGATGGCATGATCGCAAAGGCGCTGCACTACAGGGAGCAGGGGTTCAGGGCCGTCAAGATGCAGGTCGCCCATACGCAGGATCTGAAGCGCGACCTCGACAATGTGCGGCGCATGCGTGAAGCGGTCGGTCCTGACATCGACATCATGATCGATGTGAACATGGGATGGACCGCCGACATCGCCATTCAGATGGGCCGCAAGTTCGAGGACTACGACGTCTACTGGCTCGAGGAGCCGGTGAAGCCGGATGATTTCCACGGCTACAAGCGGATTGCGCAGGCGCTCGACCTTCGCGTCGTCGGCGGGGAGACCCACTTCACGCGTTTCGGCCTGATGCCCTTCTTCGAGGATCCCGTGCTGCCGATCCTGCAGCCAGACCCGATGCGCGGCGGATTCACCGACATGAGAAAGACCGCGGCGATTGCCGAAACAAAAGGCATGACAATCGCGCCGCACCTGTTTCCCGAACTGAACGTGCAGTTGCTGGCGTCCATTCCCAACGGGAGCTGGATCGAGGATATGCGGCTGTCGGCGGATCTCTGGGTCGACCCCGTGCCGGTGGTCAACGGCACCATCACCGCGCCGGAGCGGCCCGGGCACGGGCTGGCGTTCAGGCCGGAGATCCTGCGCGACTGCGCAGCACGCTGATCGTCGCGCGGGTCAGCCGCGCATCAGCGTCGTCACGTGGGCGGCAACCGAGCGGGCGAGGCCCTGCAGGTCGTAGCCGCCCTCCAGCGTGGAGACGATGCGGCCGCCGGCGCTGGCGTCGGCGATCTCCATCAGCTTCTGCGTCACCCAGGCGTAGTCGGCCTCGACCAGGTTGAGATTGGCGAGCGGATCGCGGGTGTGGGCGTCGAAGCCGGCGGAGATGATGAGGATGTCCGGCGCGAATTCGCGCAGCCGCGGCAGGATCGCCGTCTCGAACGCCTCGCGGAATTCGTTGCCGCCGTCGCCGGCCGACAGCGGGGCGTTGACGATATTGTTGAACTCGCCGCGTTCGCCAACCGCGCCGGTGCCGGGATAGAGCGGCATCTCGTGGGTCGAGCAGTACATGACGCTCCGGTCCGACCAGAAGATATCCTGCGAGCCGTTGCCGTGGTGCACGTCGAAATCGACGATCGCCGCACGCTCCAGACCATGCTTCTGCTGCGCGTAGCGGGCGGCAATGGCCGCGCTGTTGAACAGGCAGAAACCCATCGGCCGGGCGGTCTCGGCGTGATGGCCGGGCGGCCGCACGGCGACGAAGGCGTTGGCAACCTTGCCGCCCATGACCTCGTCGACGGCCAGCGTGCCGCCGCCGGCCGCGCGCAGCGCCGCCTCGAAGCTGCCCGGCGACATCGAGGTGTCGGCATCGAGCCGCACCATGCCCTCGTCCGGCGACGCATTGCGGATCGCCTCGACGTATTCCATCGGGTGGCACAGCGCGATGATGTCGTGCGGCGCCATCGGCGCCTGTTCGCGCGCCAGCGTCTGGAAGCGCTCGTCCTCCAGTACCTGCTCGATGGCGCGCAGCCGGTCCGGCCGTTCCGGATGGCCGGGCGGGGTCAGATGATCGAGACAGGCAGGATGGCTGAGCAGAAGCGTGGACATGGGGCAGTCCTGTGGACGAGGCTGACTTACGCTATGATCGGCGATCCCACCAGTGCAGGGACGGGTCGGTCAAGGGAAGGTGATGCAATGACGAAAAATGGCTTGCGGCCCGTCTCGGTGATCGTCTTCCCCGGCGGATTCAACTGGCCGATCTGGGCGGCGCAGGACAACGGCTATTTCGCCAGGGACGGCATCACGGTGGAACTGACACCGACGCCGAATTCGGTGTTCCAGCTCACCAACCTGATCGACGGCAAGTTCGATATCGCGATGACGGCGATCGACAATGTCGTCGCCTACATGGAAGGGCAGGGCGAGGCGAAGACCGAAACGACGCCGGACCTGATCGTGTTCATGGGCGGCGACAACGGCTTCCTGTCGCTCGTCGGCACGCCCGGCATCAAAAGCATCGGCGACCTGAAGGGCAGGACCGTATCGGTGGACGCGATGACGACCGGCTACGCCTTCGTGCTGCTCGACCTGCTCAAGCGCGCGGGGCTGACGCGCAACGACTACGGGATCGAGAAGGCGGGCGGCGTGCTGGAGCGCTGGGGCGCGCTGAAGGAGGGCAGGCACGACGCCACCATGCTGATCACGCCGTTCGACATCTTCGCCAGGATGGCCGGCCTCAACGTGCTGCAATACGCCATCGACGTCTACGGCCACTACCAGGGTCTGACCGGCGCGGCGCGGCGCGAATGGGCGGCGCGCAATCCGGATCTCGTGCAGGCCTATATCCGGGGCTATGTCGCGGGCGTCGACTTCCTGCGCGACCCTGCCAACAAGGATGCCGCCGTCGCCATCCTGCGCAAAAACCTGCCGCAGATGCCGGAACCGGTCGCCCTGCAGTGCCACGCCGCCATGACCGGGCCGACCGGCTTCACGCCGAAGGCCGCGCTTGACGTCGAGGGCGTGCGCCGCGTGCTCGCGCTGCGCAGCGAATACGGCGAGCCGAAAAAGACGATGACCGATCCGGTGAAGTACTACGTGCCGGATTACTACGACGCCGCGACGCGGTGAGTGTGTCTCAGCC
>CAZUDR010000198.1:0-6490 GCA_964618715.1 uncultured Undibacter sp.
TGCTGGCCGGCGCCGGCGCCGCCGCGGCCGTCGGTGATGCGGTAGGTGCCCGCCGAGTGCCACGCCATGCGGATCATCAGGCCGCCGTAGTGTCCGAAGTCGGCCGGCCACCATTCCTGCGAATTGGTCATCAGTGACCGGAGGTCCTTGATGACGGCCTTGAGATCGAGGCTCTTGAACTCCTTGGCGTAGTCGAAATCCCTGCCCATCGGGTCGGACTTGGCCGAGTTCTTGTGCAGCACCTCGATGTCCAGCTGGTCCGGCCACCAGTCGCGGTTCCTGGCTCCGCGCGAGCCCGTGAACGGGCACTTGCCGGCGCTCTTGTCGTCAGTCTTTGCGTCCATGTCTCTCTCCGATCGTGTTCTTTGGTTTTCTTCGCGCTATTCCGTGGGAAGCAGTTGTGACCTGTCGCCGGTCGGATTGCCGTCGGTGGTGGTTCGGGTCGGGCGCAATGCCATGGCAAACCTCCGGCGTGGTGTTGCTTTGGCGTTGGCGGGAGGCGTCCTTTCTAATGGAGGACGACTGTCGCCAAATTGCGCCAGGTCAATGATCAGGTCTAATCGTATTGCCTAGGCCTCTTGATAAGATTATCTTATCGTCATGATCACCTTGCGCCAGTTGCGTTATCTGGCCTCGCTCGCGCGTCACCGGCATTTCGGCCGGGCGGCCGAGGAGTGCGCTGTTACGCAGCCGGCGCTGTCGATGCAGCTCAAACAGCTGGAGCAGGAGATCGGCGCCGAGCTGGTGGAGCGGCGGCCCGGCGAGGTCGCGCTTACGGAGACCGGCCACGAGGTGGCCGCACGCGCCGAGCACATCCTCGCCGCCACCCGCGACCTGGTCGATTTCGCCAGCCACCGCGACCTGCTCAGCGGCCATCTCAAGCTCGGCATCATCCCGACGCTGGCACCTTACGTGTTGCCGCGGGTGCTGCCGCGCCTGCAGGCCGCCTATCCGCGCCTGCGTCTGGAAGTGCGCGAAACGCAGACCCGGATGCTGCTCGGCGAGCTTGCCCGAGGCGAGCTTGACTGCGTGATGCTGGCGCTTCCTGTCGAAGGCACCGATGCGGAAACTCTCGCCTTGTTCGACGATCCGTTCCTGCTGGCGGTGCCGGCGGGCGACCCGCTGCCTGCACGCAAGCGCGTGACGGTCGACGACGTCGACCAGCGCCGGCTGATCCTGCTGGAGGAGGGGCACTGCCTGCGCGACCAGGCCTTGGCCTTCTGCGCCGCGCCGCGCCGGGATGCTCCGGCCGGCCTCGGCGCCACCTCGCTGGCGACGGTGATGCAGATGGTGGCCAACGGCTATGGCGTCACGCTGGTGCCCGAGGTCGCTGTCGATGTCGAGGTGCGTGACCCGCGCGTCAAGTTGCTGCGGTTTACCCCGCCGGAGCCGGTGCGGACCGTTGGTCTCGCCTGGCGGAGGACCTCGCCGCGCAAGCAGGACTTCACCGCGCTGGGCGAGATGGTGACCGCAACGCTCCGTGCGCCGGTTGCTAATGCGGCTCGCCGGCACGCGGCCGGCCGCCAGGGCATTACATAAGTTTCTTGTAAATCGTTGGAGTACCAACAATCTCCGGGGGCCTGAGCCTGTTCGCCCGTCGTCGGCTACGGGCCCACAATGCGGGACGGACGTCGCGGTCCGCCCGGGCGTCGTTGATGCACAGAGCGAGTGCAGGCACGTCACGCAGTTTACCTTGTGCCGCCGCGCTTCTTCGGCGCAGTTGCGCTATTTGGCCGGTACTGCAACACTCTCCTCTGACGGGCAAACGCCCAACAACCTGGTCTGCCTGATCCGTGGGGAGTGCATCCGGGCGGACCAATTCAGAAGACTAAATCTGGGAGGACTGAATGAAAAAAGTCATCGTGACTGCCCTCGCGGCGATCGGATTGTCCGCCGCCGCGCTGGCGCCCGCTGCCGCTGCGCCGGAAGTGACCCTGCGGCTGCACACCTTTCTGCCGCCCGTCGCCAATCCGGTAAAGCACTTCATGCAGCCGTGGGCCGAGAAGATCGAAAAAGAATCGAACGGCCGGCTCAAGATTCAGATCTACCCGTCGATGCAGCTTGGCGGCAAGCCGACACAGCTTCGTCAGCAGGTCAAGGACGGTGTCGTCGACATCGTATGGACCTTGCCCGGTTTCACGCCCGGTGTGATGCCCAAGCTCGAAGTGTTCGAACTTCCGTTCCTGCATCGCAGCACCAAGGCGACGGTCATGGCGCTTCAGGACTACATCGACAAGCACATGCAGAAGGACTTCGAGCCCTATCACGTGCTGATCGTGCACGCCCATGCGGGCGCATTGTTCATGACGAAGGATCCGATCAACAAGGTCGAGGACTTCAAGGGCATGAAGCTGCGCGCCTATTCGCGCACCAACGCCTGGATTCTCGAGGCGCTGGAAGCCGCGCCGCTGCAGCTGCCGTTGCCCGAACTCGTGCCGATGCTCAGCAAGGGCACGATCAGCGGCTCGATCCTGCCGTACGAGATCGCGCCGGCGGTCAAGATGCAGGAACTGACCAATTACTTCACCACGCTGGCGCCTCCGCAGGAGCGGTTGAGCACGGCGATCTTCACGCTGCTGATGAACAAGAAGAAGTATGAGAGCCTTCCGGACGACCTGAAGAAGGTGCTGGACGCCAATTCGGGCCGCAACCTTGCGCCGACCGTCATCGAGATCTGGGACCGGATCGAGGTGAACGGCGAGAAGGTCATGCACTCGAAGGACAAGAACAAGTTCGTCCAGCTCAGCCCGGAAGAGACCGCCAAGTTCAAGAAGAAGGTCCAGCCGGTCTTCGACCGCTTCCAGAAGCTGCTGGACGACTCGGGAGCCAACGGCGCCCAGATCCTTGCCGACGCGGAGGCGCTCGAGGAAAAGTACTCGAAGTGAGCATACGTCGCTTCGCCTGAGCATGATTGCGACGATCGGGAAGCCGTTTCGGACGTGATTGTGCTCTGACGGGACTTCCGGACCATGGTCGGGTTCAATTCGATTCGACCATGGTCCGGACGAAGCTTCGACACTGAGAGAACTTGATGGCCGAAAGCGCAAAAGAAGTCGTCCGGCCGACAGATCCGATCGGCCGGGTCCTGTTCGGGATATCCAGATTCCTTGCGGTACTTGGCGGGCTGCTTTGCTGCGCCACCGCCTCCATGATCACGATAAGCGTGACCGGCCGCTACTTCTTCGCGGCACCGGTACCCGGCGACTGGGATCTCATCGGCATCTTCTGCGGCATGGCGGTGTTCGCATTTCTTCCCTACTGCCAGCTGACCCGCGGCAACGTCGTCGTCGACTTTTTCACGGTGAACATGGCGCCGCGTGGCAAGGCGATGCTCGACAGCGTCGGCACGCTGCTCTACCTGCTGATCGCCGCGATGTATACGTGGCGGCTCTATTACGGCGGCTGGGAGCTTTATGAATCGTCGGAAGTGCTCGCCGCGTTCAATTTCTATCGATGGTGGACGGTGCCGTTCGAATTTGCCTGCCTGATCGTTTTGCTGTGCGTGATTGCATATACGCTCGCCCGCGACATCAAGGATGCAAGGATCGGCCAGGGGGCCCGTTGAACACAGGCGGGGGACGGGGGGAAACCGTGCAATGAGTGATTTGGCGATCGGCGCAACCGGGTTTGGCGTCCTGCTGTTTTTGATTGCGCTCCGGGTTCCGATCGGCGTGGCGATGCTGTCGGTCGGCATGATCGGGTACAGCCAGATTGCCGGGACCACGGCGCTTCTGAGCTTTCTCAAGACCGAGATGTACTGGCGGTTTTCATCATCGGACCTGGCGGTCATCCCGCTGTTTCTGATGATGGGGCATTTCGCGGCGCGCGCCGGCATTACCGCCGCCCTGTTCCGCGCCGCTGCGGCCTGGATCGGTCATCTGCGCGGCGGGCTTGCCATGGCCGCGGTCGGTGGCTGCGGGGCATTTGCGACCGTCAGCGGGTCGTCGCTCGCGACCGCGGCGATGATGGGACAGGTGGCGCTGCCGGAACTGCGTCGCTACGAGTATTCCGGTGCGTTCGCGACCGGCGCGCTGGCCGCCGGCGGCACGCTCGGCATTCTCATCCCGCCTTCGATCGTACTGATCATTTTTGCGGTCATGGTCGAGGGCAACATTGTTTCGCTGTTCCAGGCGGGACTCATACCCGGCCTCATGGCGGCAACCGGTTATCTCATTGCCATTGCCATTGTGGCGCGCATCGATTCGAAGGCTGGCCCGGCCGGGCCGCGCGCGAGCCGGGCCGAGCGATGGTCGTCCCTGGGCGAAATCTGGTCGGTCGGCGTCATCTTTCTGGTGGTGATGGGCGGCATCTATTCCGGCATCTTTACGCCGACGGAAGGCGCCGGTGTCGGCTCGGTCGCGACGTTTCTGGTGGCCGTGACCCATGGCGGCATGCGCCTGGACGGCTTTCTCAGCGCACTCATCGAAACCGCCAGCACCACGGCGATGATCTTCCTCATCCTGCTCGGCGCCAGCATGTTCAACGCGTTCCTCGGCTTCTCCCAGTTGCCGCTGTGGACCGCGGATTTCTTCCAGAATTCCGGTCTGTCGCCCTATGTGGTGCTGATCGGAATGCTCTGTCTCTACCTGGTGTTCGGTTGCGTCATGGACTCGCTCGCCATGATCCTGATCACCATTCCGATCTTCTGGCCGATCATCGCGGCGCTCGACTTCGGGCTCGGCCCCGACGATTTGAAGCTGTGGTTCGGCATCGTCACCCTCATGGTGGTCGAGATCGGCCTGATCACGCCGCCGGTCGGTCTGAACGTGTTCGTCATCAACTCGCTTGCCAAGGACGTTCCGATGCTGGAGACGTTCAGGGGCGTCGTGCCATTCCTGGTCTCGGACGCGATCCGTGTGAGCCTGATCGTTCTCTTCCCTGGCATCAGCCTGTTCCTGCCCTGGTTGCTGAGCTGAAGCGGGATGAATTGGTCCGGGTCGATTCAGGTCTCGATTTCGCGCTCGAGCCGGGCCGGGTCTTCCAGGCAGTAATAGCCGGAATGGCGGGTAATGATCTTCACCCGCATCCATTCGTTGACGATGCGGCTGACGTTTTCACGGGCGATACCCGCCATGGCTGCGAGGTCGCCCTGGCTGATCTTCTGGCGGATGACCGTGCGGGTGCCACCGACATTGTGGCCGAAGGCATGGGCGAGATCGAGCAACGCCCGTGCGACGCGGCCGCGCAGCGGCAGAAAACTTCCCGCCGCCAGCAGCTGGTCGGTGTCGCGCAGCCGTTCCGCCAGGATCTTGGTGAGGTACTGATAGATCTGAGGCTCCTTGCCGGCGAAGGCCTCGAAGGCTCCCCGGCTGACGAATCGCAGCTTGCAGTCGCGCAGCGCCGTGACCGTGGCAGAGCGGGGTTTGCCGTCGATGATGGCGAGGTCGCCGACAATGGCGCCAGGCCCGAGAATGGCGAGAATCCGCTCTGCTCCGCTGGCCGAGATGATGCTGACTTTCAGCAGCCCTTCATCAAGCCGGTAGAAACCGTCACCCGGATCGCCGGCGAAGAACAGGGCCTCGTCAGTCGCCACCTGCCGCGGCACGGCATTGGCAATCAGGCCGGCCGACAGCTGATCGGGCAGGTCGGAGAGCAGATTGACGGGGAGTTGCGGTGCCGTGCGCGATGCCATGCCTTGCCCGGTGCGGCTGCGACCGCGGGTCACTGACGCGGCCGTCCTCCGGGCAATCTAGCAGAAAGCGCCGTCCGTCGGGGTATGGGATCCGGTGCTCTAGTTCCAGGCGACGGTGATCGGCGACACCGCGAGGGTCGTGTCGATCTGCGGGTTGGCGCAAACCAGATTGGCGGTCCAGGCGCCGAACATCAGAAAGAGCATGGTGACCGAGAGGGCAATGGTGCTGCGCATGATGACGAACTCCCTTGATCCTGCCCGGGGGCTGCTTCCGCTGGCCGGAAGCCGGCTCTCGGTAATCATCAGGCTACGAGGAGCGCGGTCGTGGCGCTGTGACGCCTGTCACGAAATGGCACATTTCCCGCGCCCGCGGCCGCAACAAGAAAAAGCGGCCCGCGAGGGGCCGCATGAGTAGGGTGGAGGTAAGATTGGTTCGGCCTCCCGGGGGTCGACGGGAGGCCGAAGGGGTCAGATGGCGTCAAACATCCTGACCGGGGTGGCGCCCAGGGCCTGAACCTGCGTGACCGGGTTCGCAGTCGCCTGCCTGTTGCCGGCAATGCCAGCATCGACACGGATGAAGTCGGTGATCACCGTGACGACCGCAAAGGCGGCGATGGCAAAGGCGAGAACGATGGTCTTGCGCATGGTCCGTCTCCCTGAACGCCTCGGGAGGGGGTCACTCCCGATAGTCAAAGCGTAGAAGAGCGGATCGGCTTCGGCTGTGACCGGGGTCACAAAACGGCTGATTTCAAGATAGCACAAATAATCATTGTATTTCAGTTACTTAAGACAAGAGCGCACCTCGGAGAGCTGGCCGGTCGGAGCCGGCAAGCGAAAAAGGGCGGCCCGGAGGCCGCC
>CAZUDR010000199.1:0-6478 GCA_964618715.1 uncultured Undibacter sp.
ACGACAACGACGGAGTGATTCACTTGCCCCCCGTGCCCGACGGCGGCGGGCTGGAGTTCTGCTGGCACCTGCGCGGCGCGCTGGAGGAGGACGGCGTCCAGCTGATCGACCGCCTGTTCGTCACCGGCCTCACGCGCGACGCCGACGGCCGCGTCACCGGCGCCACTGGCATCAACAGCCGCAGCGGCGAATTCCACGTGATCGCCGCCAGGGCGACCATCGTCTGCACCAATGCCATCACCTTCCGCTCCGGCTTCGTGCGCGACATCACCGGCACCGGCACCCTGCTCGCCTACGGCGCGGGCGCGGCCCTGCGCAACGCCGAGTTCAGCTATGTACGGCCGGGCACGCCCAAGTTCTATTTCGAGGGCATCACCTTCGCCATCCAGGAAGGCGCGCGCTGGACCAACGCCAGGGGCGAACACTTCATGCCGGCCTACGATGCCGAGTGGGGCGACGAGGCCGACGTGCCGACCATCGCGCGGGCGATGGCGCTGGAGAAGCGCAAGGGCAATGTGCCGCTCTATCTCGACATGTCGGCGATCCCCGAGCACCTGCGCGACTACTTCGTGCAGAGCAAGGTGAAGTGGATGGATTACTTCTTCCGCAAGCTCGGCAGCGAGGCGAAGACCGACATGTTCGGCAAGACGCCCTACTACGCGCTCAACCAGATGACCAAGATGGGCGTGCGTACCGGTCCGGACTGCCGCTCCGACGTGCCGGGTCTGCTGTCCGCCGGACTGGCGCAGGCCGGCTGCGCCAACCATTTCGCCGGCTTTCACATCGGCCTGTGCGTGGGCAACGGCTGGATCGCGGGAAAGAGCGCCGTGGAAGATCTCGACAGCACCCCGGCACCGCGCATCGATCCGGCGCAGGTGAGTCAGTTGCACGCGGAGACCGGGCAGCGGCTCGACGAGAAGGCCGAAGCGGAATCCGACCGCATCCTGCGCGACCTGCAGCAGATCATGTTCGCCTACGACATCGGCATCCTCAAGCAGGCCGACCGGCTGGAGCGCGCACGCAGATCCGTGATTGCACTCGCCGAACGCGCCAGGGAACTTCGTGCGCCGCATGTGCACGAGCTGGTGCGCCTGCAGGAAACCGGGGCCATGCTGCTCGCAGCCCAGTTCATCCTCGGCGCCTCACTCTATCGCACCGAGTCGCGGCTCAGCCATTTCCGCGAGGACTATCCTCGGCGCGACGACGGTACCTGGCTGTGCTGGGTCGACATTGCGGACACCAACGGCGCGCCCGCGTTCAGCAAGACGCCTATTCCGCTTCCCTATTGCGGGGCCTCCGCGGTGCCGGCGGGCGGACCGACGCGGCTGCGCAGGCAGGCTGCCGTCGGCGGGGTGTGAGCGTCGTCCGGACTGTGCGGATGAACAAAAGATAAAGTGGCGCGCCCGGGAGGATTCGAACCACCGACCCCCAGATTCGTAGTCTGGTGCTCTATCCAGCTGAGCTACGGGCGCGTGCCGCCGCGGCCTGGTGCCGGGCAAGGCAGGGACTAGCTATCGTCTCGCCTCCGCATTGGCAAGGGTCGCCGGCCCCGCACCGCCGGCATTGCGATTACGGAGGTCCGCCGATCACGCGGCGGCAAGGATCCTGGTCTTGCCGCTCAGCTGCGCCCCGAACGTCAGCAGCTCGGGGAAACGCCGGACCAGCGGCAGCAGCAAGGCGGCCGCGCGCGGACGCGTCGCAACATTCGCAAACAGCGCGGCCGCCTGCACCCGCATGGCAAAGGCTGCGTCCCAGTCCGCGGCATAGGCTTGCCCGATCCGCGCCAGCGCGTCGGGCGACTTTAGCGCGTCAGGCTGCGCGATCAGCCGGCGGCACAGCAGCCACGCCGACTGCATCGCCATGCTGATGCCTTCCGCCACGATCGGGTGCGCTTCGCCCGCCGCATTGCCGACGAAGAACACGCCGTCGGCGTGGCGCGCGCGGATGCCGGGCCGGATCGGGCCGGCGGACAGGATCGTCCCGTCGTTGCGCGCGCCGTCGAGCGCGCTGTGCACCCCCGCGCAGGAGTCCTTGATGTGCCGGATCACCGCTTCGCCCGCGCCCACCCGCGGGTGCCGCTGTCTGCAGGCCGCAAGGTGATCGCGCCGCACGCAGCACGACAGGCTGACGCGGCCGCCGTCGCTGTGCACCATGCCGCCGTAGCCGCCGGGAAAACTCAGCAGCGGCATCAGGTCGGCGGGCAGCCGGCTGTCCCTGAAATGCGCCTTGAAGGCGATGAGGTCCGCAGGGGCCCGGGACCGGGAGTTCTGCGCGGGGAACGGGCTGCGCTGCCAGGAGCCGTGCGCGGCGATGACGACGCGCGCCGCAAGCGTCTGCTCGCCGCCCCGGCCGACGATGCGGCATGTCTGGCCGACCCCGCTCCGTCGCACGGCGGCAACCGACCATGGCTGCCACACCGTTGCCCCGGCCTGCACCGCCGCATCGCGCAGCATGAGATCGAAGTGCTCGCGCCCCACCGCCCGGCCCCATGGCGCTGCGGCATGCGCAGGCACCGGCATCGACGCAGAGAGCGCCGTGTCGCCGGCATAGAGCCCGACCCGGCGCACCTCGGGGCCGGCAAGCGCGTCATAGCGGTCGTGGAGTCCGAGGTCCCGCAACAATGGCCGCGTCGTCGCCGAGATGAACTCGCCGCAGACCTTGCGCCGCGGGAACGCCTTCTTCTCCACCACGGCGACCGACCAGCCGGCGCGCGCGAGCATCAGTGCGGCGGTCGATCCCGCAGGCCCTGCGCCGATAACCAGCGCATCGTACATCGCCGGTTGCATCCTCATGCGCGCCTGTGCGCCACGAAACCGTGGCTAAACGGGCCGACGGCCCGCTCCTGCAAGTCCCATGATTGCGATCGCGGCCACAGACCCGCCAGCTCGCCGCCGCGAAATCCTGCACGCACGCTTGCTGCTGCATCATGCAGGGTCACCCGGTTGCAGCCGATGGCCCAGAGCAGGCGGCTGGCAAGACCCGCCAGGGCGCCCCGGCGCGGCTCGCAGGCGAGAAAAAGCGGCGTGCGTTGCGCGATCGATGACAGCAGCCGCGACAGCGGCTCGTCATGAAAATGATGCAGAAAGAGATTGGCGACAACGACGTCGACCTGCGGGCAGGCGGATGAGTCGAGAAAATCGAATACGTCCGCTCCTGCGACTTCGACCGTCCATCGCAAGGCTGAGAAGCCCGCGCGCGTCTCGTCGCTGACGATCTGCTGCCGGTCGAGCAGGATGAGCCGGACGTCGGGCCAGCGCGGCGACAGCCGGCGTGCCACGCGCAGCATGAACATCCCGTCGCCCGAACCGATATCGAGCATGACGCGGGGCTTTCCGTTCGCAGTGTGTCTCATCAGACCGCGCGCCATGATCGCGGCATGTCCCATCAGGGCGTTGACGCAGACGAGATCGCGGCGCGAGTGCATGGCACCCGGATCATCTGCCGGCAACTGGTCGAGCAGTTCGGGTTCGATACAGCGTTGCATGACCGTCCCCGTCGGCCGTTCATCCGGCGGTGCGGAAAAGCATGGTTTCGGCGATCAGGCCCGGTCCGAACGACATGGCGCAGCCGGTTTGCCCGCGCACGCCCGGGCGCAGCAGCTTCTCGATCACAAACATCACCGTTGCCGACGACATGTTGCCGTAGCGCCGCAACACCTCGCGCGAGGCGGCGAGCGCGGCGGGCGCCAGACCGAAGGCCCGTTCCACCGCGTCGAGCACGGTGCGACCGCCCGGGTGCACCGCCCACAAATCGATCGACTCGACCGGCGCGCCCCCGAGAATGTCGGCGGCATGCTCGCGCAGGGCATCATGGATGGTCACCGGCACCTGGCCCGACAGCACCATGTCGAAGCCGGAGTCGCGGATGTTCCAGGTGATCAGGTCGCGCGTATCCGGTACCAGCACCGCGCGGAAGCTGTCGAGCGCGGTACCGACCGGGTCGGCCGTGACGAGGCACGCCGCGCAGCCGTCGCCGAACAGGAGAAACGCGAGCATCTGTTCGAGATCGCCCGTCTCGCGCAGGTGCAGCGTGCAAAGCTCGAGATTGATGACCAGCACGCGCGCCTGCGGATCGGAGCGCACGATGTGGCGTGCGAGCTTGAGCGCATTGATCGCGGCGTAGCAGCCCATGAAGCCGACCATGGTGCGCTCGACCGAACCCGGCAGATTGCAGCGCTCGAGCACCTCGATGTCGAGGCCGGGCGCGGAAAAGCCGGTGCAGCAGGTGATCAGGAGGTGGCTGACGCGGGCACGTTCGTTGCCAAGCTGAAGCCGCTCGACCGCCGTCTGCGCAAGGCTCGGCGCGTCCCGCTCGAAGCGGCGCATGCGCGCCGCGGTGTCGGGAAAATCGCCGCGCGCGTAAAAGCCGTCGGCAACGAGGTAGTTGCCGTCCGGCTGCACGCATGGGTCAAGAAATGAATAGCGATGGTCGATCCCCGACCTGGCAGCCATGCGGCTGAAAAGCTGCGCGCTCTGCCGGTTCTCGCGGAACAGCGACTCGGCAAAACGACCAAACGCCTGGTGCACATCATGCGGCGGGACCGCAGTGGCGATACGGTTGACGTAGGCTGTCGTCAAGCAACCTCTCTTCGTCGGTAGCCGCAGCGCCGTGGCGGACCGGCGGATGCACTCCCTCGGTAACGAACACCCGGCGCGCCACCATTATCCGGGTGCCACGTTCACATCGGCGTGAGATCGGAAAATTGCAGTCGCCGCATGACGGCGCTCGCCAGCCGCTCGCAGCGCCTGCCGGCAAAGGGAAAGGCATCCATCAGCACCGGGCCGATCTGCTGATCCAGCTGCTTTCGCACGAGCTGCCGCGCGCGGTGCAGCCGGGTCTTCACGGTTTCCGGCCGCAGGTCGAGAAGCTCGGCGGTTTCCTCGACGCTCATCCCCTCGATCACGCGCGAGACGAAGACAACCCTGAAGGCCTCCGGCAGATTGTCAGTCGCCCGCTCGACAAGCCGCAGAATTTCACGTTGCGCCATTGTTCTTTCCGGATCGTCAGATGCTTCGGTCTGGGGAAACCGGATGATTTGAGCTCCACGCCGCCGCGCTTGGGATGTTTCGAGGTCGGCGGCTGGCCGCTCGCGCCGTAACCGCCCGAGCGCTTCGTTTATCGCGATACGGGACAGCCAGGTTGCGAGACTGGAATCGCCCCTGAAGCGGTCAAGATGGGCGAACGCGTTCACATAAGTCTCCTGCACCGCATCTTCAGCTTCACTGTCGTCGCGCACAATGCTGCGGACAATGCGGTACAGCCGCCGGTTATGCCGTTGCATGATGGTGCGAAACGCGTCGCCGTCGCGGGCGAGCGCACGGCGTACGAGGTCGGCGTCGTCGGGGCCGCCGCTGTCACGCGGGGCAGTTGCCCGGCTCACGATTTCATCCTCCGTTTACGTCATTGGATGCAGTACGCGGGGACAGGTTCCCGGCCGGTAGCCGATTCTACCAAAAATTGCCGGCCGCCGTTTCCATCCCTCGCGGCCGAAAAATCACGGCGCGGCGGGAACCATTGCACCAACGAAGCATCCAATTGCGGTGAATCCGGTCATTACAAGAGGGCTGGCATGCTTACCTATGCGGTTATCGTCTTCGCTATCGGTGCGCTCGGCGGCCTTGGGCTCGCCTCATACGTTCTCCGCGGGCAACTGGCGCCCTGGGGGCTGTCGTTGCTGCACGCCGCGCTCGGCGCGATCGGCCTGATCCTCGTCATTTACGCCGCAGTTTCGGGCGGCGTCGGCCAGGCGGCGCTGATCGCGCTGGTCATCCTGATCATCGCGGCCCTGGGCGGATTCTACCTCGCATCGATCCACTTGCGCGGCACGGTAGCCCCGAAACCGGTCGTGTTCATCCATGCCGGCGTGGCAGTGATCGGATTCCTGACGCTGCTGGGCGCGGTCATCGGCATGTTCTGAGCGTACGGCGAACCGGTCCGATGCGACTCTTCGGTCATCCGGTTCATCCGATGCTCGTGCACTTTCCGATCGCATTCTGGACCGTCGCGATGCTGGCGTACATCTCCGTGGCCGCGAGCGCCGGTGAGCCGGCCGCCACGATCGCCAGGTTCGCCAATGCCGCGGGCCTGGCGATGGCGGCGATGGCAATGCTCGCCGGCCTCGTTGAGCTTCGCTCCATCGACAACCGGAGCGCCGCGATGAAGGTTGCCGCCCGCCACATGATGGTCATGGCGACGGCGTGGGTCTGCTTTCTGGTCGCCCTGTTGCTGCCGATCCTGCCCGATCTGGACCGCCCGGCGGCTCAATATGCCGCAGCCGCCGCTGCCGCTGCCGGATTCCTTTTAATGGCCATCGGCGGCTGGCTCGGCGGCCAGCTCGTTTACAGCTACGGCGTCGGCGTGAAGCAGCGACCGGAGCGCTAGCGCAATTTGCCCCGGATCACGCCCGCGCACGTTCGCCACGGCGGGCGTCGAGATCGATGGCGCGGTCGGGAATGGTGATGCGGAAGGTGGCGCCAAT
>CAZUDR010000200.1:0-6433 GCA_964618715.1 uncultured Undibacter sp.
CCCATGGCGCCCCAGCAGATGCCGTAGCGCGCATTGTTGAGGCAGCCGAACGGGCCGGCGAGACCCTTCACGTTGGGCAGCAGGTTGTCCTCCGGCACCACGCAGTCCTCCAGCACCACCTCGCCGGTGATGGAGGCGCGCAACGAGAGCTTGCCCTCGATCTTCGGCGTGGAGAATCCCTTGGTGCCGCGCTCGACCAGGAAGCCGCGGATGACGCCGTCGAGTTTGGCCCAGACAATGGCGACATGGGCGACGGGCGAATTGGAGATCCAGGTCTTGGCGCCGTTGAGTTTGTAGCCGTTGGACACCTTCTCGGCGCGGGTCACCATGGAGCCGGGATCGGAACCGTGGTCCGGCTCGGTCAGGCCGAAGCAGGCAATCATTTCGCCGGTGGCGAGCTTCGGCAGGTATTTGCGCCGCTGCGCCTCGCTGCCGTACGCGTAGATCGCGTGCATGGTCAGCGAGGACTGCACCGACATGGTGGAGCGGTAGCCGCTGTCGACGCGCTCGAGCTCGCGCGTGATCAGCCCGTAGGCGACATAGCCGAGGCCGGCGCCGCCGTACTCTTCCGGAATGGTCGGCCCGAGCAGGCCGAGCTTGCCCATCTCGGGCAGCAGGTCCGGATCGTATTTCTCGTCGCGCCAGGCCTCGATCACGCGCGGCATCAGGTAGTCCTGGGCGAAGCCGCGCGTGGTGTCGCGCACCATGCGTTCTTCCTCGGTCAGCTCGCTCTCGATGCCGAGCGGGTCTTCCCAGTTGAACGCATTGTCCTTCAGCATGGTCGGCTTGCTTTCACGCTGCGCGGCCGCTTGTGACATGGAATCCTCCCTCGGGAACCCGCCGGTCTCGGGCTTGCCGGTCATTATAGACCGGTCCGCGCCGGGGCAAGAGTGGCCTGCCGAGCGCTTTTTTCGTCGTCATTGCCTGCCTTGGCGCCGCACCTGATGCTCATCGCGTGAATTTATTTCCCGTTCGTTCCCGCGAAAGCGGGAACCCGGTTCCTGACGACTTCGTGTGCAGCCCCTGAATCCCCGCTTGCGCGGGGACGAACGGAGAATCGTATGCGGGTCCTGCTCCACATCATCCTGAGGCGCGGCGGACCCGAAAGAAAACCCCGCCGGCGCGGCCGGCGGGGTTTCAAAGGCACCGGAACAGGATGGCCGTCAGATCGCCATCTTGAGATCCTTGGCGGCGCGGAAGGCAACCTTCTTGCTCGCCTTGATCTGGATCGGCTCGCCGGTGGCCGGATTGCGGCCCATGCGGGCGCCGCGCTTGCGTACCTGCAGGATGCCGAGACCGGCGAGCTTCACCCGCTCGCCCTTCTTCAGGTGCTTCTGGATCATGCCGGTCAGATCCTCCAGCATTTCCAGGCCCTGCTTCTTGGTCAGCTCATGCTGTTCGGCGAGCGCGGCGGCAAGCATGCGGGTCGTGACCGGCTTGCTGGCCTTCGGTTTGGCGGCTGCTGCCATGGGGTGTGACTCCTTAGCGCGCACCATGCGCGGACCTCGAGACCTATGAGATTCGCGCTGCCGCCGCAAAGGGGAAAGCGGGCCGAATCACACAGAAAGCGAGGTTTTCCGGGCCCTGCGGTCCCCTCGGCGGCGGCGTTGCCGCTTGCCACCCGATCGTCTATGCAGGGCGGACCCGCGCCCGTAGCTCAGCTGGATAGAGCGTTGCCCTCCGAAGGCAAAGGTCACACGTTCGAATCGTGTCGGGCGCGCCATCTCTCCACGTCGTCCCCGCCAGCGTCACCCCGCCTCAGGACCATGTATTCCGGTACCGCGCGCGCGAGCGCGATCCCGGCTACGTTACCTCGTTACCCCTGAGGCAAGCCGATCAACCAGGAGGGACGAATGCCCAAAATGGGACCGCCAGATCGCGCGATTGAAGTGCTCTCGTACTCATTGAGCTACAATGTATCGTTCAGCCCGGGCGAGCCGCCACGATTCACGAGCTCGGCAGAATTCGCCGACGGCTCGAGCGTTGAAGCCACCAACGTGCACTTTCCCGCGTGGCCGCTTGCATTCTACCACGCCGAGACGGCTGGGCAGTTCGACTTCGAACCCTTCGATGCCGAGGTCGAGGTCATGGCCGACGACGGGACGGTATTTGTCACGGTCTTTGCCGCCGATGGCGACGAGCTTGTATTCGAGGGACAGGTCGACGCCGTCGACAACGACATCATTTTCGGTGGCCTGGGTCAGGATGACCTGATCGGCGGACACAACACAGACGACTTCTTCCTCGTCTAGGCCCGGCATTCATCGCGACAACCGGACAGAGCTGCGACCGCGGCGGGCCGGCGAAAGAAGCCGGCCCCGTCATCCTGGCAAGTCATTCCGGCAAGCTTCGGGACGACCCCAATTGCACGGAACGGTGGTTCGCGCGCGACCTGCCGGAGTGTCGGCTGTTGCGGAGAGCAATGGACAAAACGGCGCTTCGGGAGGCAAGATTGACTATCTGCACTTCCCTTATGTGCAGATCTGGCCTGTCCCCGGGGGATCGCGGATGGACATCCATGTCACCTACGAACGCCCTGAGGACGACGGGCCCAACTCCGGCCCGGTCAGGGTCGGCTGGCTGCTGACCGACAACAAGGCGGGGGTGATCTACGACCCGCCGGAGCGGCTCCGCTCGGTCGATCTGAACACGCAGCATGCCAAGTCCGCGTCGCGCTGTCCGGCGGTGATCAATCTCGAGAGCCGCTATTTCTCGGTCAAATGCCCCTTCGACCTGCAGCTGCGTTTCATCCGCGACAAGGACGGCCGGCCGGGCCTGAAAAACATGCTCGGCATGGACAGTCCGGTCCGGCCGAAAAAGTTCACCGAGCTGCTGCACATCATCAGCGAGGTCGAGTGGCGCCATGCCGACCGGCCGACGATCCAGCTCTCGCTTCCCTACATCTTTATCGCCGACGAGCCGGTCTATGTGAGCCAGGTCGCGCCCTTCCTGCACTACCGCAAGGATCCGTTGCCCGGCACGATCTTCGGCGGACGGTTTCCGATCAATCTCTGGCCGCGGCCGCTGATGTGGGCGTTCGAATGGCACGACCCGTCGAAAGATATCGTTCTCAGACGCGGTGAGCCGCTGTTTTACTGCCTGTTCGAGACGACGCCGCAGGATCGCGCGGTGCAGATGATCGAGGCGCAGCGCACGCCGGAGCTCGAGGAATACCTCGAGCTGGTCTCGGGCGCGGTGAACTACGTCAACCAGACGTTCTCGCTGTTCAGGGCCGCGGAAGAGCGGCGGCCCGAAAAGCTGGTCGTGGCAAAGGACAGATAGGGTCTGTCAGCGGTTCGGCAGATTGCGGGCCAGCGTCACACGTTCGAATCGTGTCAGGCGCGCCAGTCTTCAAGGAAACACGGGACGGTTCACGGGCTCGCCGGCGTCACGATGACGCCGCAGCGACCCGCCGCGCCTTTTGCAGGCCGTTCATGAGTGCATTGACAATTTCGTCGGTTGCCCCGTGGCGGCGCATGTAGCCGGCGGGATCGCCGGCCAGTGACCTCGACGCCGACAGTTTCTGCAATGCGGCCCGCGTCGCGTCGCGATCGCCAAGTTCACCGCTGGCAACAGCGATCAGCAACTGGCTGAAGCCGGAGCCGTCCACTGCAGATCGCATGGCAATCTGAAGCATTCGCTCGTAGTCGCGTTTCAGATAAAGGTCGATTGCGATGAGGTGGAGGTACCAGCCCGGCGGGTTCACGGTGCGCGAGACGGCGCGCTCGAGGAGCGGTATTCCTTCCCTGAACTTGCCGCGCACGGCGAGCCGCCAGCCGAGCTGCGCCAGCGCTTCCGGATCGTGGGAATTGATCTCCAGCGCCTGTCGCACGGTGCGTTCGCTGTCATCATACCGGCCCAGGTAGTGATAGACGGAGGCGAGCACCTTGAGCGCAAGAATGCTGTCCGGCGCCAGCCGTACGGCCTCGGATGACGCCTGCAGGGCTTTCCTGTACTCATCCTGCGTATTGAAGCCGGCGTAACCGATCCGTCCCGCGTCCACGTGCAGCCAGCCGAGCATGGCCCAGGCGTCGCTGTAATCGGGATCGCGCCGCACGGCCTCCTGCAGGCAGGCGAGAACCGGATCGAATTCCGCTCGTGAGAAGCTGCGTCGATAGCTATAGGCGCGCAGCACACAGACATAGCTCTGCATGTGCGACACCACCGGCGTCGTCAGCCGGGCGTCCAGATCGGAACTGACGACACCATAGGGCTGGCCGATGACGGTGGCGATGTCACCCGCCAGGTCTCTCTGAACACGCATCAAGGCCTCGGGGACCAGCGGCCGGTCGTAGGTTTGCGACCACGCCACCCGGCCGCTCCCTGCATCGACCATTTGCGCCGTCACGCGCACTTCCTTGCCGTTCGCGTTGACGCTGCCGCTGACGACGTAAGCCACGCCAAGATCACGGCCGAGTCTGCCCGGCTCTGCACGCCCCTCCGCTTCGAAACTGGCCGGCAAACTGTACAGGCGGAAGCCCGGAAAGCGCATCAGGTTGCCGATCAGTTCGGCGCTGATACCGCTGGCGAGATAGCGGCTGTTGTCGGTCGCGCCGATCGCCTCGAACGGCAGCACGACGACGCCCGGCACGCGCTCGTCGCTGCCGGACACAAACCGTTCCTTTCCGGCGAGCACGGCCCAGCTGACGGCCGCAATGGTGACCACCGTCGCAACCGCGGCCGCGATCAGCAGGTTTCGACGGGACGCACGCGCGAGGCCAGCGCCCGCGTCACGTTCACCGGAGACCCCAATCTCCGGGGCCTCCACACGGCGCGTTGTCTGCTCTTCGCCGGACGCCGCAGCCGGCGGCAGCGCCTCGTGGCATTCAAAACGGGGAACGTAGGAGCCCTTGGGGATCGAGATGCGCACGGCGTCGTGGCTGCCCGCATCCACGTAGTAGCTGTCGAGATCGCGGCGCAGCCGGCGCGCCTCTAGACGGACCACGGGATCGGCCTGCGGATCGAAAGTCTCGTCGCGGCCGAAGATAGAGACCGCTATCGTGTAGCCCTTCAGCCGGTCCGCTCGCCCCGCAAGCGTCTCCTCGACGATGTAGCGGAGGAAGGCGCGTCGCCGCTCGCTTGCCTGAAAGTGCTCGCTCGACAGCAGACGTTCCAGTTCGGCCCGCACATCGCCGGCGGACGGGACGGGGGCGACTGAATCACGGACAGCGACGCCGGCACTCTGCACTGGGGTACCCCCGAACCGTCAGCCAATGCCCACATCGCATTGCCGGGGCCGGGCACGAAACACGGTCCCGACAGCAAGAGGCCGGGTCATCTGGGCTGATCGTTTGTCACGTCACCTTAAAGCCATTCAGTGACAGGCACTTGATTGAGATCAATCGCGGGCACGACAGGCCCATGATCGCATTGCGCCATTCTGCAGCCTGTTGCGGCGGGGTCGAGTTGGACCAAGGGCCTACAAGGGGTAGCGGGCCGCCAGGAGGGGCGCCGCAATAATCGCCGACCGGTGCGGCCTGCTGTGCCCGATTCCGACGCATTCTTCCTCCCTGCAACCAGTCCGCGCACCATCTGAAGCCGGTCGAATCGCCGTCTGACGAAGCGGCGCGATCCCTGTCTTGCCTTCCAGCCGCGAACCGCGCGCAGCGCCAACATGTTCGGGGGCGGGTGCGAACATGTTCGTACCTTCTCCGCGCGCGGCAGCGGCGTGATCATGCCGACCGAAGACGTCCGACCGATGGAGATTTCCCTGAACGCCAGTATTGCCGCAACCCGGTCGCGCGAAATGGAGGAGATCCGCTCAATCGTCGCCCGGTTTCCGCAGCGCGAGCTCGACATCCGCCGGCGCTGCAGCCGCGACGCGCGCTTCCGGTCCGTCTGCATGGACTACGAGGAAGCGGCGGCGGCGCTGCGCCACTGGCAGAAGGCCGCCGGCGACGGCGACCGGAAGATCGGGGAGTACACGCAGTTCCTCGGCGAGCTGGAGGCAGAGATTCTGGCCCAACTGGATCGGCCGCCATCAAACCACTGACGCCCGAACCTTTGGACCGAAATTCCCGTGACACAGGGCGCCGGTACGACAGCCAGGTAACGTCAGCAGAGGAGAGAACGATGAGAAATTCGATCAGAAACAGGGCCAGCCTGTACGCCTGCGCGGCGGCGGTGCTGACTGCCCCGCTCTGGGCCGGCATGCAACCGGCGCAGGCGCAGTCGGCTTCAGGCAGCAAGCCCAACATCCTGCTGATCGTCTCCGACGACACCGGCTGGGGCGACCTTGGTCCGTATCTCGGCGGTGAGGGTCGCGGGATGCCGACGCCAAATTTCAACAAGCTCGCCGAGGAAGGCATGGTCTTCACCAACTTCTACGGCCAGCCGAGCTGCACGCCCGGCCGGGCGGCGATCCAGACCGGGCGCATCCCCAACCGCAGCGGCATGACCACCGTGGCCTTTCAAGGCCAAGGCGGCGGGCTTC
>CAZUDR010000201.1:0-6393 GCA_964618715.1 uncultured Undibacter sp.
CTGCGCTCGGCCGATGTCGATTTCATCACCATCGGCCAGTATCTGCAGCCCACCCGCAAGCACCACGAGGTGGTACGCTTCATGCCGCCGGACGAATTCAAGGCGCTGGAGACCGTCGCCTATACGAAGGGCTTCCTGATGGTGTCGGCCTCGCCGCTCACGCGCTCCTCGCACCACGCCGGCGACGATTTCGCCCGGCTGAAGGCGGCGCGGGACGCAGCCGGATAGCGCATGCCGCGGTTTTCGACGAAGCGCCGCGTCCACCACGCCGCGTCGGACATGTTCGACCTGGTGGCGGATGTCGAGAAGTACCCGGAATTCGTGCCCATGTGCACGGACATGCGCGTCCGCAGCGAGACCGACAAGGGCGAGGGCGTCACGGTGATGGTCGCCACCATGACCGTCGCCTACAAGATGATCCGCCAGAGCTACACCAGCCGTGCGACCCTCGACAAACCCAACCAGAAAATCCTGGTCGAATATCTCGACGGCCCCTTCCGCCGCATGCAGAACCGCTGGGCTTTCCATCCGAAGGAGGAGGGCGCCTGCGAAGTCGAGTTCTTTATCGATTACGAATTCAGGAGCCGGACCCTCGCCATGCTGATGGGTGCGGTGTTCGACACGGTATTCCGCCGCATGGCCGCCGCCTTCGAGAAGCGCGCCGACGAGGTCTACGGGCGTGCGTGACGGCACTCAGCCGTTCAGCCGCCAGAGCGCGAAGTTGAGAACGCCGGCATAGGCGACCCACAGCGCCAGCGGGACGAGACAGTACCCCGCAAGCCGGTCCAGCCGGTAAAATGCAACCGCTGTTGCCACGATGACCAGCCATTGCGGAACGATGTTGACCAGTCCGAGCAGCGGGCTGTGCGCGGCGAAAAACATCCATGACCAGGCTGCATTGAGCGCGAGCTGAACGAAGAAAAGTGAAATAGCGCGCGTGCGGGCGGGTGAAGGGGGCAGCCGCAGAACCCGCCACAGCGCAAAAGCCATCAGCGCATAAAGCGAGCTCCAGACCGGCGCGAACACCCGGTCGGGCGGGTTAAACCATGGCTTGGCGAGCCCGGCATACCACGGAGCGAGATTGGGATAGGTCGCGACCTGCCCGAGCAGGGACGCAAGAACCACGGCCGCGACCGCCAAAATCGCGATCCGGATGTCGCGCTGCAGGGATTTGGTTTCTTTCGCGGTCATCGCAGCACAGATTTTATCAACCGGATCGCCGTGCGCACGGTTCCAGTCCCGCATGCCGAAAAGTTTCTTTCACCGCTGACACAAGATTGCCGCCATGCGCGCGCCCAATCCGATCCGGGGCGGGGGTCGTCGGTCTCGTTGCTTGATACGCAGAAGGAGGCCCTACGATGTGCGACTACAGCCTGCATGCCATTGAATCGCGGCCGGCCAGGGTCGGCGACAAACTGGTATCCACACGCTTTCCCAATTGCTTTACGCGGGGATTTGCCGCCATCGGCGAACCCGAAATCGCGGTCTGCCTGCAGCCGGGAACCGAACTCGTCTTCGAACACGAGGTTGAGGTCGATCACAGCTTCCGGCCGCTGTTGCCGCGTTTCGGTTTTGGCCATGTCGGCGAACGCGTGGCGCGTTTTCGCCGGATCGATGCCGATCGTTTCGACACCCATCACGACGCGCTCGAGTTCCCCGGCGGCAGGATCGTGCTGGTGACGCGGCTTGTGCCGGGACAACGCGCGACCGTCCTGCAACTCCCGGCCGGGACGAAGCCGGAAGTGCCCGCGTCGCAGCGCGAGACGGAGAGGCGGTCGGCGCAGGTGCCGTAACGCCGGAATTCGTCCGCCTGGCCGCAGACGGGCAATTCTGACGGTTGGCCACAGCGCCCGTTCCTGTGCGGCGCGCGGCTCAGCGCGGCGCGCCGTTGCGGGCTGGTGCCGACGCCCGCGGCGGGCCCGGATTCGATTCAAAACGATCGGCCTCGATCTTCAGCGTGCCCAGCAGGGTCGGCATCGCAACCCGCAACGGCGCGAGCACCCCGGTGCCGTCAACGGGCGCAAACCACAGTTCCATGTCACGCCGGCCCGCGACATATTTCACCAGATTGCTGTCGGGGTTATACCCGGCGACCGGACGCAGGATCACCTGACACACGAGCGCCGGTCCGGTGTAGCTGCGCTCGAGGGCCATCCGGTCGACCCGGATGAAGGACAAGGCGAGGTCGTAGCGCCGCCGCCCGTCAAAGATCTTCAGCGCGCGGGCGCAGTTCTCCGGTGCCATCGCCTCGACCCCGGCGACCTCGGTCAGGAGCACCGCGCTGAGGGGATCGAGGACGTCGCGGCGATCCTTGTCGGTGACAGGCACGCGTTCCGGATCCGGCGGGGAGTCAGGCGTGACCCGCTCCCTGGCAGTGCCGTCCTTGAATGTCACGCGGAATTCGGCCTGTCCGTCTTCGTCGGTCAATTTGAATGTGAACGCAGATGGTGACAATCGTCCGCTTGCCGCCGTGCCGTCGGTCCGTGCCGTCCCTTTGCCGCTGAACAGGATGCTGAATATGCCGCCGGCTTCTCCGCTGGCTGTCGTGGTGTAGGCACTGTCGCGCAGATCGACCGCCCAGTTCGCATAACCGATCGTCACGCCGGTCATCGAAATCCGGTAGTGCGCCTCAAGCCTGCCCCCGGCGAACGCCGCAGACTGGCCGGCCAGCAGCAAGGCGGTCGCCAGCATCAGGCGAGCGGCTGAACTGCCGAGGCATCGTCGCGCCATGTCCGTGCAAATCATTGTTGGGCGCTGCCATCCTACTACATGCGGGTCGTGCATTCAGGCATGCGACGGGCGGTGCCTGGTGGCCACTACCCGCTTTCCACAATGGACTTGAGCATTGTCAACGCCTGCAGCACTGATTTGTGCCGCACGGCCGCGCGGCCGATATCGCCGTAGCGCATCTCGGTCTCGGCCAGCGCTCCGCCGCGTGATGACACCGCGAAGTGCACGAGACCCACCGGCTTGCCGGCGCTGCCGCCGCCGGGTCCTGCCACGCCGGTGATGGCGACCGCGACGTCTGCGTTCGAACGCGCGATCGCGCCGCGTGCCATCGCCTCGGCGGTCTGCCGGCTGACCGCACCGTAATCGTGCAATGTCTCCGATGTGACGCCGAGCATGTCCTGCTTGGCCTCGTTCGAGTAGGTGACGAAGCCGCGGTCGACCACGTCGGATGAACCGGCGATGTCGGTCAATGCCGCGGCGACGAGCCCGCCGGTACAGGATTCAGCAGTCGCCACCCTGAGCCCGCGCGCGCGGCAGGTGTCGAGCACGGCGGTGGCGGCGTTTCTCAGGTCGTCATTCATCGGGAAGACCAGGGCAGGCGAATGGTTGCCGTGGCTGTGGTGGCGATCCCTTCTCCGCGGCCGGTAAA
Organism: uncultured Undibacter sp.; assembly: GCA_964618715.1. Taxonomy (GTDB): domain Bacteria; phylum Pseudomonadota; class Alphaproteobacteria; order Rhizobiales; family Xanthobacteraceae; genus Pseudolabrys. The sequence continues at coordinate 3,380 of CAZUDR010000201.1, forward strand.
GCCAAGTTTTTCGCTGGTCGTTGCTTTCACCGCCACGCGTTCGATGGCGATGCCGGCGAGTTCCGCGATCCTCGCCCGCATGGCGTCACGATGCGGCCCGATCCTTGGGGCCTCGCATACCACCGTCACATCGAGGTGGGCGATGCGGCCGCCGCGCGCTTTCACCCGTTCGACGGCGAAGCGCAGGAAGCGGTCCGAGGTCGCCCCGCGCCATTGCGGATCGCTGGGCGGAAAGTGCGCCCCGATATCACCTTCGGCCAGCGCCCCGAGCAGCGCGTCCGTCAGCGCGTGCAGCACGACGTCGGCGTCGGAGTGGCCGGTCAGCGCCTGCCCGTGGGGAATCCGCAGGCCCCCCAGCATGACGTGGTCGCCCGGTCCGAACGCGTGCACGTCGAGACCGCTGCCGGTGCGGACATCACCAAGCGCGGCGAACTCCATGACCTCGGCGCGGGCGAAGTCCGCCGCGTCCGTGATCTTGATGTTGCCGGGCTCGCCTTCGAACACCGTCACCGTCATGCCGGCCCATTCTGCAAGCGCCGCATCATCGGTGAAATCCTCGCGGCCTTGCGCCGCGGCCCGCAGATGGGCGTCGAGCAACGGTGCGTAGGCGAATGCCTGCGGAGTCTGAATAAGGCGCAGCGTGTTGCGGTCGATCGTCTCCGCGACCTGACCCTGCATGTCGACGCGCTTGACGGTGTCGCTCACCGGCAGCCCGGGCGTCGCCGCACCGCTGGCACGCGCGGCGGCGACGGCGCGGTCGAACAGTGCCGGCGTTGCGAAGGGGCGCGCAGCGTCGTGAACGAGTACGATCGCCGGCCTGCTCTCGATGAGCGCCTCGAGCCCCGCGCGCACCGATGCCTGGCGGGTGGCACCGCCAATTGCCGGCGGCAGGGTCGAAATATCGGACGCAGCCTCCCGGAACAGCTCCCGATCGTCCCGGTGAATGACCGGTTGCACGACGTTGATCATCGGATGCCGGGTGAGCATGGCGAGCGTCCGCCGCAGCATGGGATCGCCACCAATCGGCCGGAATTGCTTGGGCCTATCCCCGCCGGCGCGGGTGCCCCTCCCGGCGGCTACCACCACCACTGCTACGTCCGTCATACCGAGCCTGCTCCCCAAGGTTTTGCCGCCAGCCTTTACCGCGTTCCTCCTCGGGAGGGAAATCGTGAGTGAATCCAGCCCGTTCCCGCACATGAACAGATTTTTGCAGTGCAGCACTTGCGCGGGGGGGCGGATTGGCTAAAGTATGGGCATGAAATCAGGCTCGCCTAAATGATGGGCAATCAAGTGAGGCTTGGCGGAAACGGCACTCAGTGGGCCACGCCCCTCCAGATCGGCTCCGTCTCCCTGCCAAATCGCGTGATTTTGGCACCAATGTCGGGGATCACCGACACGCCATTCCGGCGCCTCGCGGAACGCCTCGGTGCCGGCCTTGTGGTCTCGGAAATGACTGCCGGTGCCGGCCTGGTGCGCGGCGAGCGCGAAGCCCGGGTGCGCAGCGAAAGCCGCGGCATCGCCATCCGCGTGGTGCAGCTTGCCGGCTGCGAAGCCCGGTGGATGGCCGAAGGTGCGCGCATCGCCGAAGCGCAGGGCGCCGACATCATCGACATCAATATGGGCTGCCCTTCCAGGCAGGTGACCAACGGCGCGGCTGGCTCCGCGCTGATGCGCGATCTCGATCACGCACTGGGTCTCATAGAGGCAACTGTTGGAGCAGTGAACGTGCCGGTCACGCTGAAGATGCGGCTCGGCTGGGATCACGATTCAATCAATGCACCCGACCTGGCACGGCGCGCGCAGGCGGCGGGAGTCAGCCTGATCACCGTGCACGGCCGTACACGCTGCCAGTTTTACGACGGCAACGCCGACTGGGCCGCCATTCCTGCCGTGAAGGCGGCGGTGTCGGTGCCGGTCGTTGTCAACGGGGATATCAGGACATTTGACGATGCGGTGCACGCACTTGTCGCATCCGGCGCCGATGCCGTGATGATCGGACGGGGAGCGCAGGGGCGCCCATGGTTTCCCGGACAGGTGGCGCGATATCTTGCGACCGGCCACCGCGAAACGTCGCCGACGCTGGATGTACAACTCGCGCTCGCCGACACGCTCTACGAGGAAATGCTCGCGCATCACGGATATCGCATCGGGCCGCGTCACGCGCGCAAGCACCTTGCCTGGGCGCTTGACCATGCGGCTACGACGAGCGGTGCCCCGGTCGCGCTGCTGAAGGAACACCGCGCCCGCGTTCTTACCGCCGAAGAGCCGGCACGCGCGCGCCGGCTGCTCGCTGACGCGTATGACGCCTTTGCATGGAAGGCTGCCGCATGAGTCGAACCCAGACTGTATCCAGGGCCATGCCCGATATCATTACCTCGCCGGCGGACGCGATCCTGCACGCGTTGCCGCATCCGGTGGTCATGGTGTCGGCCGACGGCCGGATTGCCGACGCCAATGTGGCGGCGGAGGCGTTCTTCGAGGCATCGATCCCGATGCTGCGGCGGCACAAGCTTAGCGAACTCGTGCCGTTCGGATCGCCGCTGCTCGCCCTGGTCGATCAGGTGCGCGAGCGCGGTGCCGCGGTCAATGAATACAAGGTGGATCTCGCCACGCCCCGCAATCCGGGGGAGCGGCTGGTCGACCTGCACGTGGCGCCGTTGCCCGAATATCCGGGCCACGTCGTCGTCATGCTGCAGGAGCGCACCATCGCCGACAAGATGGACCGCCAGCTGACGCATCGCGGTGCGGCGCGCTCGGTGATCGCACTCGCTTCCATGCTCGCACACGAGATCAAGAATCCGCTGTCGGGCATTCGCGGCGCCGCCCAGCTTCTGGAGCAGTCTGCGGGCGACGACGACCGCCCGCTCACGCGGCTGATCTGTGACGAGACAGACCGCATCGTGAAGCTGGTCGACCGGATGGAGGTATTCGGCGACAAGCGCCCGGTCGAGCGCGAACCGGTGAACATCCACGTCGTGCTCGATCACGTCAAACGGCTCGCCCAGTCGGGCTTT
>CAZUDR010000202.1:0-6378 GCA_964618715.1 uncultured Undibacter sp.
TACGGCTCGCAGCTTTCCATCGACGAGACGCGGTCGCTGGCGCCCTTCCAGAACGCAACCGGACTGCAGGTCACCTCTGCCGTGCTCGCCGGCATGGTCTGGGCGCTGGAGAATCCGACGGCCGGCATCGTCGAGGCAGACGAGATGGATTACCGGCGCTGTCTGGAAATCCAGATGCCCTATCTCGGACCGGTGATCGGCAAGTACACGGACTGGACGCCGCTGACAGGCCGGCCCGGGCTGTTCCCGGAAGACATCGACAAGCGCGATCCCTGGCAGTTCAAGAACGTGATGGTGCGCTAGCAATCAACCCGTCGCGTCCCCTTGCGCGATGCATGTCGGCAATTGGAGGAATAGCAGACGTCGGAGGACTTCGGTCCTTGACCAACTTTGTCCCGAATGACCCTTAGCGGCAGCTATGGATTGTCCGCTTCGCGCCATCACAAATCAGCTGCAGTGACATTGTAGGCGCCACGGCGTCCCCGCGCGTAAACCTTGGCGGCGATTGCGTAGATACGCTCGCGATTGCTGTCAAACGCCCGCAAGACTTCTTCTTCTTCGAGTTGCAGATTCGGCTGAAGCTTCTGGAGCGCGTCCGCCGTCAGGAAGAACGCGCTCTCCATCGCGCGGTCATACCCCCAGAAGCGAATGACGCCCCGCATCGCGTCATAGCTGCGGCTGCGGTTGGGAAAATTGATTGCCATGGTTCCGACCTTTCTGCCTCCAGGCGGCGACGGAATCCGATCACCGCGCTTTCGCCGCCCGCGCGCTGGTTCCATCCGGCGACGTATCGCGGTCCAGCGCTGCCGCGAGTTCGAGCGGATCGATGGTCACCATTTCAACTGATCGACCCAGCTGGCCCGGCACCAGCATCATCGTCGCAATGCGGCGATAGACCGGAAACGACAGCCCTTCGATCAGCTCTTCGTCGGTGATGACCTCGTAGGAACCGGCCGGAAGGCTTCGGCCTACCCCTTCGAGCGAGAACGGCATTTTGAAGGTTACGGTCTTGCGGTTCGTTCGCATGGTCAGCGGACTCGTTCCACAAAAGGCATCCAATCCAGACGGGAGCCATCACGTGGGTTCTTTCGTTCAGGCGCCGATGGAGTGCCGCAAGAATGCGACAAGCAGGAGCAGAGCGAGCAAACCGGCCGGCACGACGATTGGAGGCACGAACCATTGGGTCATGAGTGCTGTCCTGATTAGACGAGCTGCGGCAAACGACGAAGCCGCCGCAGGGCGGCCCCGCCTGCGTGAATCGGGGTCAGATTTGACGACCCTTCATCACGGCGTCGACGTCTTTTTGAGCCTGGGCCTTATCGAGGCTGTACTTGGCGACCACCTGATCGACGAGGTCGTCCCGGTTTTTGAGCGCCCCGAGCTCCTGCTCGGAGAACTTGCCCCACTTGGCACTGATGTCCTTGAGCAGGATCTTCTTGTTTTCGGCCGCGTTTCCTGTGTTTACCGGGCCAGTATTCGGGGTTGCGGTATTCATGAGCGTATCTCCATAAACGTGATGAAACATCATTTGAATGTGCATCATTCAAACAGCCCGCCGTATATGGCGACGAACAACGGTAACCACAGGGGTCGGCCGTCTCGGTTGAAAAATAAACATCAACCGCAAAACGGCGGCTGCCGCAATCCGGCCCGGCCATCACCATATGAGGTTGAGCAGAAAAATATGGCGCCAGCGCCCATCGAGCGGAGTACCGCTTGGTCGTTATCTCGGAGGAAAGCCACATGTTTAGGGCAGAGGAGTTTCGGGTGAAGGCAGCGGAATATACCGAATTGCTAAACCGCACCGAAAATCCGAACGAAATCCGCGACTTTAACCAACTGAAGGAGAGCTTCACCCGCTTGGCGCAAAACGAAGATTGGTTGGCGCACAACTTCGAGAAGATCATTCATTCGCAGGACGTCGTTCCGCAACCCGAAGCCGCCGAAAAGCCGGTCGACCGCAGGACGGTCGCCGAGATCGAAGAGCATATTCTGCGCTGCCTCGGGGCGGCGGTCATCATGCAGTGGAACACGATCCCGACCAAGCTGCAGCGCGAGCTGTTCGACACCGCCGGCTCGCTGGGCGACGTATTGAAAACCACTGCACTGAGAGGTCAAATTGCTCGCTTCCTGCATAACCACAAGGATGGAGAATGCCCCCAAAGCGACCAAAGCAAAATGCACGACCGATAAGTCGGCGGGCTTGTCGTCTTCCGTGGAGGTTCACTGCGCCTTGAACTCCGCCATTGCCATCTCTCGGCTGGCGGCGGTCCCACGATCCTCGGCGCGCTCACGACACCGTGAACGCGCGGTGCTTATATATATATGAAAATGCTACTTGTTATTTTCAGTGACCGGTCCTAGCTACAGTCGTTGGTCGAAAAAGGCGACCGCCGGTCGGCGCAAATCTAAACAATGACAACAAAATTGCGCCGGGTACTTTGACCGCAACGAATAGCGGCCTCTTCACAGACAAATGAGCTTCCACGCGCGGCTTTGGCGAAAGGGCTGATTTGCGTCAGTCCGGAAGTCGGGCGCGAACGATCAATCATACCAACAGGAAAGATCCTATCATGACAAATTCAATCAGGTTTACCTTGGTCACCGCCGCCGCGATTGCTTCTGTTGCAACGGCGCTTGTACTGAGCGGAGGTCCCACCCAGGCTCAGGCGCCCCTGCACGCGGGCATCAACAACGCCGCTGGAGCAGTGGTCGACTGTGGCCGTGTCGTCGGCCGGGACCCCGACATCAATGTCCGGGCCCAGCTCTTGAAGGACGGTTGCGATCCGACCGGCGGTGACGGCGGCGCCAACTAGGGTACTCGTCCGACGCCTTCAGTGTGGCGACGGCAAATTGCAAGGTCGACGTCGCGGACCAGAGCTCATGCGCGCTCACCGAGCCTGCATGAGCTCCAGCGACTTCGGTGATTCTCCCTTACAGCCTTGCGCGGCTCCGAGTGCCGACTTTCTCAGCGGGGAAAACACGTGAACAAAAATGCATTTATCCGGGTCGGACTGGCTCTCGCGGTACTGGGCGCCATGACGACATTTGCGTTTGCCCAGGCACCGCCGCGCAGTCTCGAAATGCTGTCCACTTGGGTCTCTGAAGTCGGGACACTCGAGACAGCTAACGAGTTGACGCCGGATGAACCCGAAAAGACGCTCGCCCCGTTGAATAACGCGTTCGTGCGGGATTCGGCTGTATCCCACGCCGTGCTCTTCTGTGAACCGGAAGGAAAGATCAAAGCCGCACTGTAAACGTCCATCAGGCGGACTGTATGAGTCATGTCTCGCAGGGAGCTGCCTGTGGATTAGTTGCCAGATTCATTGCCGCGATTCGACGGCGGCGACACCAGCAACACGATAAGGCGCAAGCGCTGAGGGGCAAACCATGGCACAGAATAGACATTCAGCCGGCCACAAATCCGCCGCCGACATATCAGTGGACGAACTGGTGGTGCGCCTGGTCGGCGGCGTCGTTCAATCGATTGCGGAAATGATGGACGACTCAAAGGGCGCCGTGGAGAACGAAGCATGGCTGTGGCGTGTGTTGGCAATCAATTGTGAGGCCAATGCAAGATTTGCAGAAGAACTCGCAAAGGGAGGCCGACAAGATATCTGCAATGGAAGCCGACCACACTAGTTATTCGCGTCACGCGCCATTCGATGGGGCTTTCGCTCCGCTTGTGCGCGGTATCTGCCACGCAACCCGAGTCTCGGTCATTGCAGCAATCTCCAGGATGGCGCCAAAGCGTTGCCGCATGCGCGCGCTTTACACGTCTTTTACACCACTGTGAATAAGTTTAATTCGGTTGCTGTCAAGTTGCTGTCAAGGTGTCGGGCACAGGATAGCAATTAGGGCGGGGGCTGCTTCAGGGGAGCTTCTCATGACATCAGACCTGGCCTCGATGCGCCAATCCGTCCAGCGTGCAAACGTTGAGCATTACCGCAAAATTCTGCGAACATATCTTACTGACGAAGAGCGCTCGTTTGTGGAACGCCGCATAGCAGAGGAGGAGGCCGCCTTTCAGAAAGCTGCTGCCGTTTCGGCCACGATTGGTTTATCCGTTGGCGTACCATGAGTGACAAGGTCGCCCCTGCGCCATTCCCCCCACAGCGCTTGTTCTCCGTGAGAGGCCGTCCCGCCCCCGAGATGATCTCCTTTTTTGTCTCCTGTGGATCATTACGAAGTCTGTTTGTGGCCCATCGCGACATTTCGCGCCGGCGCGGCAAAGTGGTCGCTTTTGGAGTGAAGCGGACATCGAAAGCTGCACCCAGCGAACAGAATTTATGAGTCCACGATCTAGAACACCAGAACGCCGGCGCTGCCGCTTTCGGTGCCGAAGGCGAGCTGTTGCCCTTCGTCCGCCCACGCCAGTGCGCTGACCGGCTGGTCGTCGGATTCACGCGCCAGAATGAGCGCGCCGTCTTCGGTGCGCACCAGCAGCACCTTGCCGTCGGCATAGCCGACCGCCGCCACCGGCTGGCGCGGGTGGCAGGCAACAACTGCGACACGCGTCTCGGCCCGGGCGAGAATTTTCGGCTGCCGGCCCATGGGGCCGTTCTTGCCATCGAACGGCCAGAGGATCAGCTGCTCGGAACCCGAGGTGGCAAGGAATTCGCCGCCCGCGCTCCATGACAGCGAACGAACGCGCGCCGTATAGCCGGACATGCGCATGTGCTGACCGTCGGCCAGCCGCCAGCCGTGCAGCATCGGTTCCTGCATGGCGGTGACGACGAAGCGGCCATCCGGACTGACAGTGACGGCAAGGTGTGAGCCCTTCCATTCGAGCACGTCGGGCGTGGCGCCGGCGGCGTTGGGGAACCACAACGTGACGCCGTTGTAATGCGCGATGGCGAGACGCAGGCCCTTCGGCGCAAAGGCGAGTCCCGCCACGGTCGACGGCGCGTCGAACATGCGCGTCTCGCCCTTGCCGGCCCGCACATACGCCGTCTTGCCGGCAGACCACGCGACCGATCCGTCGGGTGCCAGGGCGACCTGGTCGATCCAGCGGCGTTTTTCGTCGGCCGCAACTTCAACTGAAATTCCATCTTTTCCGGTCGCCATCACCTTGCCGTCGTCGCCGCCGGTCACAATGCGTTCATGGTCCGCCGCGCTGGCGAGAATGCCGCCGCCGTGCACCTGCACCAGGCGCTCGCCGTCATCGGCCGCGAAGAGCAGGTGCTCTTCGCCGAGCACGAACACCGGCACGCCACCGAGGAAATGCACACCGAACACGGGGCCGCCCGTGGCGACGGTACGCACGCGATCGGCAAGGGATGGCAAGGACATTCCGGCGTCGGTCATTGATTGTCGCTTCCTGTCGCGCCCGATCGCGCTCCTTAGGGCATCTCGTCCCTGTTTTCAAAACCGCTGCCGCGGTCACCCCTGGTGCGGGAGCGGTCCGACGTGAACGTGTCCGGGGGAGGCCTGCCTGCCAACGACCATGCGGAATCGGGTCCGGAAGGCCGCGGCACGGAGATGACCCGCCAAAACCCGCCCGCCCGCGCCCGTCGAGAGGCAAAAACCATTGTAACCACAGTGGTTTCCGCAAGGCCCCGCGCAGGAGGACCAGCCGCGGTCCATTCGGCGGGGAAAAATCGGCTCGAAAAGGCCGGCGGCGGCAGGCTTCACACCTATACCGACGTATAGGGTCAACCCCGGTTTCGACTAGCCAGACTTACCTACGGACAATGGAGCCGTTCCGGCCGCTCCGGTCATATCCGAACCTGTGAAATCGGCGGCTGTCGCCACCGGGGGGCAAGTCAATGAACGAGCGTACCACGTCAAAACTTTTCGGGTTCTCACTGGCGACAGTCTTCCTCGGCATGATGATATTGAACGCCGTCTCCTATTGACGAATTCTGCGGACCGAGCGGTACCCGCATAGCTTCATCGGCATCTGGCGGAGGCAACTGGCCGACGCGGTTCCTGCACGGACCGCCGCGGCAAAATTGCGTTTGTGCCGGCATATCCCAAGGTATCGGGCAGTTACCAATTTCATTAACGAGTCCTTACCCAACGTACAATGGCGTACCGATGCGGTGACGCCCTAGCCTCCCTGCACATGGACGGGGCCCGCAGAGCCAATTCTGCGCCGGCAGGGAGTAGTGTCATGAACAGTTCGCTGTGGTCCGCCGACCGCATGACTCACATCAAGATCATTGCAACATCTCTGGTGATGACGGCCGTCGTTGTCGTGGCCGCCGGAAGCATCCTGCGAACTTCCGATACCGGCCCGACGGACAACCGTCCGCTTGTCGCGGGTCAGCCGGTCACCTTCTCGGCGACCGACAGCTCGACAATCCGCTGAACGAAAAGGGGGGCACCATGTTCCGCAAAACTCACACCGTCGGCTTGCTGACCGGACTGATCGCC
>CAZUDR010000203.1:0-6365 GCA_964618715.1 uncultured Undibacter sp.
ACCGGTTCGCTGGGCATGCTGGCGTCCGCCTCGCTTGGCGAGGCCGATCCCAGGACCCGCAAGCGCAAGGCGCTGTACGAGCCGGTGCACGGCTCGGCCCCCGACATCGCCGGCAAGGGCGTTGCCAACCCGATCGCCATGATCGCCTCGTTCGGCATGGCGCTGCGCTATTCTTTCGACATGGGCAAGCAGGCGGACTGGATCGACCACGCCATCGCCGCTGCGCTCGACAAGGGCCTGCGCACCGCCGACATCAGGTCGGAGGGGACGACCGTTGTGACAACAGCGGAAATGGGCTCGGCGATCCTGGCGGAACTGGAGACGCTGGCAAACTAGGCCAATGGCACTGCGCCGCAGGCAAACAAAAAACGCGGCCTGCGGGCCGCGTTTTCGATTTCACAAGATGCGGCGTTCAGTATCCGAGCCAGGGATTGTTCTTGCTCGGCAGCGTGAACGGGCCCGGCAGGGCGGTGTCATTGCCGCCGAAGACCGTGTTGTCGAGCACGCTCGATGCATGATCGGTCGGCGACCAGACGTATCCGTTGTCACCGCGCTCGCCGGGGAACGTCTCGGTGCCCGGGTCGAGGTAGGAGCGCTTCTGAATAATGATGCGCGTGCGCGTGCGCCCGTCCTCGTCGCGGCTGGTGAAGACGGTATTGCCGCGGGCATTGTAGCCGCGCTGCCCCGATTGCGCGTGCGCCGGTGCGGCGAGCACGCCGATGGCCCCGGCAATCGCGAATGCAACGGCAATGTATTTCAGGCGCATAAGTTGTGTCCTCGACTGGGCCCCGGAGTTTAATGCAGTCTACCGGTGTTCGGTTCGATGGAACAATGCCAAATCACGCTCAAGTGTATATGACAAAAGTCAAAATTGGCTTGTGTGCCGCAGAAGACACGATTTTTGCGTGATTTTGGCGAATTTGGGTAACAAGCGCGGGCTGTTCAACCAGCATCGCAGCCGCCCGGCTACGAGCGATTTTCGAGTGCCTTCCACAGCAGGTGGTATTTTGGTGTCGGAGCCAGAATCGGGTCCCGCTGACCGCAAAAGGTACGGTTGAGGTCGGCCTTGGCGAACAGCGCCCCGATCCTGCGCTCGCTGCCGGCGGACAGCAGGGTCAGCCGGTCGAGCGCGCAGGCCAGCGTCGAGCGCTGGACGAATTCGCCGCCGCGGCAGAACCAGCCGGACAGTTGCAGCCTCGGCTCGTCCCAGCTGCGGACGAATGCCAGGCAGTGGTGCGGCGTGCCCCGGCCCGTATCGAAGGTGACGATGTCGAGCGGGCCGAACTTGCTGTCCAGCGGTTCCGAGGGTGCCCGAACATTCATCGGCGCGAAACCTGCCGCGCCTTCGGCAATGACGACCTGCGGCAGACCGAAATCGTCGATCTCGGTGCCGGGCCGATAGACGCGGACCTCGAGATAAGGATCGGCGCTGTCCGCTTCGCCCAGGGTGAGAATGTCCATGCGGCCGTTGCCGGCAAGATTGCGGCGGACGGCATAGTGTGACGGTGCACCGGCGGCTTCCGGAATCGACAGCGCGAAGGCGGGGAACACGCGATCGATGTCGACCCACTGTGATTTCACCACCGATGGCGCCGGCGGAACGGTCTTGCGATGCTGAACGACCTGGACCGCGACCATGGACAACACTGCGGCACCCCCCACATAGGCGAGGAGGCGCACGAATGCGCGGGGCAGTTCGTCCCGCCAGCTGTGCAGGGCCGGATGCATGCGAACCCCTCCGGGAATGCGGCTGCCGTTGTCTTCACCGCCGTTCTCGCCTAGAAGCGCTTCCGTCCGGTTGTGTTGTCATACTGTTGGACCGGAAATTTTTCGGAGAGTTAACAATGGGTTACAAGGTCGCCGTGGTGGGCGCCACCGGCAATGTCGGGCGCGAGATGCTCGATATCCTGGCCGAGCGGGAGTTTCCCGCCGACGAGGTGGTCGCGCTCGCCTCCCGCAAGAGCCAGGGCGTGGACTGCTCATTCGGTGACAAGACCCTGAAGGTGAAGGCGCTCGACCATTACGACTTTTCCGACGTCGATATCTGCCTGATGTCGGCCGGCGGCAGTGTGTCGAAGGAATGGTCCCCGAAGATCGCGGCAGCGGGCGCGGTGGTGATCGACAATTCGTCCGCCTGGCGCATGGATCCCGACGTTCCGCTGATCGTGCCGGAGGTGAATGCCGACGCGGTTGCCGGCTTCGCAAAGAAGAACATCATCGCCAACCCGAACTGCTCGACCGCGCAGCTCGTCGTCGCGTTGAAGCCGCTGCACGACGCCGCGAAGATCAAGCGCGTGGTGGTGGCGACCTATCAGTCGGTCTCCGGCGCCGGCAAGGACGCCATGGACGAACTGTTCTCGCAGTCCAAGGCGGTCTTCACCCTCGACGAGGTCGAGAACAAGACGTTTCCAAAGCGGATCGCATTCAACGTCATCCCGCATATCGACGTATTCATGGATGACGGCTCCACCAGGGAAGAATGGAAGATGGTGGTGGAGACCAAGAAAATACTCGATCCCAAAATCAGGCTGACCGCGACATGCGTGCGCGTGCCGGTGTTCGTCGGCCATTCCGAGGCGGTGAATATCGAATTCGAGAATCCGATCACGGCGGATGAGGCGCGCGAGATCCTGCGCAAGGCGCCCGGCTGCCTGGTCATCGACAAGCGCGAGGCCGGCGGTTACACGACGCCCTATGAATGCGTCGGCGAGGATGCGACCTATATCAGCCGCATCCGGGAGGACGCGACCATCGACAACGGCCTGATCTTGTGGGTGGTGTCCGACAACCTGCGCAAGGGCGCCGCGCTCAACGCGGTGCAGATCGCCGAGACGCTGATCAACCGCAAGCTGATCAGCGCGAAGAAGAAGGCGGCGTAACCCTTCGCCTCATGGTGAGGAGCATCGCCAACGGGTCCGCGCTTCGCGCGGCCCGATGATAAACTCCGCGATGCGTCTCGAGCCATGAGGCTTCATCCTTCGAGACGCACTCTTTCGGAGCGCTGCTCAGGATGAGGATCGAAGTTCAAAATCGTGGCGCTTCGAACGCCTGCGCGGGAGTGTCGGCGGCGATGCGTACGAATGCGCCGCGCTCCGGCTGATAAACCGACAAATCTCCCGAGGCGACGCCGAAATAGGCGGCGTGAAGCGCAAGCGTGCCGCGCTCGACCAGGGTCCTGACGTAGGGGAAGGTCATCAGGTTATCGAGCGTCTTGACCGCCGAGGCCTGTTCGAGCGCCGCAAGATAGCCGTTGAGCGGGCGATCGCCGCGTGGCCCCAGCATCCTGGCCGCTGGTTCGATCAGCTTCATCCAGTGGCCGATGAAGTCGCCGGGCGACAGTGGCTCGACATCCTCGGCAAAGGCGCGAATACCGCCGCACTGCGCGTGGCCGAGCACGACGATGTGCTTCACCTTCAGCGCCTGTACCGCGAACTCCAGCGCGGCGGACACGGCACGCTGCGCGCCGTCCGGCGTATAGGGCGGCGCCAGATTGGCCACGTTGCGGACCACGAACAATTCGCCCGGTCGTGCGTCGAAGATGACCTCCGGCGAGACGCGTGAGTCGCAACAGCCGATCACCATGATCTCCGGCCGCTGCCCCGTCTCCGCCAGTTCGCTGAAGCGGCGCTGCTCCAGCGGCAGACGCGTCCGGAGAAATGCGGTGTAGCCGTCGATCAGCCGCTGGGGGAATGTCATGGCCTGGTCCTCGTGCCCTCCGTTGTCCTTTGTATTCACGCCCAGATCGCCATGGGCAAGCCGAAACCGTCACGCGGCGGCGGATCGGGGTACGGGCGGGCCAGTCCCGCGTGAAGGCGCCGGGCGATGGCGGCGCAGGCCAGCGCGTCGACAAGGTCGTCTTCCGCCGCGCCTTTGGGTGGCTGTGCACCGACCAATCCGTCGGGCAATCCGGCGGCAAGCAGCAAATTCCGGCGCAGATCAAGCCCCGCCGGATAGGGCCGGCTCCTCACCTTCTTTGGTTCGCTCAGCGCGCGTTCGCCGTTGAGCCGCCAGAAGGCCAGTTCGGGATGCACCTCGAAAACGCGCCCGGGCAGACCGGCATCGGCGCGCAGCACCGCGTCCACCTCACGGATTTTGGGTGCGATGTTGAACAGTTGTCTGGATACCTTGCGCGGCGGCTCCGAGGCGGCGAGCGCCGCGCGGCAGGCGCCGGCGTAGTCGCGTTCATAGATCGCCGCCCGCACCGGCACGGAGAACACCGACGACTGCCGCGCACCGAGCAGCGGCCGTACCGCGTTCTCCGCCGCGCGCCCGCCCGCACCGGTCCGTTCCGGCAACCCGATCGGAATGTCGACTGCGACCACGTCTGCTGCCGGCGATGCCGCCAGTACGTCGGCGAAACGGGCAAAGACAGCGATATGGCCCGCATCGTCCGCTGGCCGCACGAAGGCCGCGATCCACCCGCCGCGACAGCCGTCGACGCCGGCCAACCACACGTCTCTGGCGGCATTGCTCATTGTCCTGATGGTGGCATGCGGATTGCTCGAACGGTAGATTGGTCCAGGTCTATCGGGGATTTGCCAATGACCATTCGTCCGCGCCGCAGCGTGCTCTACATGCCGGGTGCCAATGCCCGCGCGCTGGAAAAGGCGAAGACGCTGCCGGCCGACGGCGTCATTCTCGATCTTGAGGACTCGGTCGCACCCGACGCCAAGGAAACTGCGCGCGACCAGGTAGCGGCGGCGGTGAAGGCCGGCGGATTCGGCCACCGCGAGGTCTTCATTCGCGTCAACGGCGTCGATACACCATGGCACGCTGACGATCTCGCGGCCGCCACTCATGCCGCGCCCGATGCCATTCTTGTTCCCAAGGTCTCGACGCCGGAGACCCTCGATCTGATCGGGCGGCGTCTGCTCGACATGGGGACCGATCACAGAACCCGGATCTGGGCGATGATCGAAACACCGCTCGCCATCTTCAACATCCTGCCTATTGCCGCGCAGGCCCGCGATTCTGAAACACGCCTCACCGGCTTCGTCATGGGGACCAATGATCTGGCCAAGGACACGCGCGCGCGCCTGGTGCCCGGCCGGGCGCCCATGCTGGCCTGGCTGTCCAGCTGCGTCGCCGCCGCGCGCATTCACGGCATCGACATTCTCGACGGCGTCTACAACGACCTGTCGGACGCGGAAGGTTTCGCGGCCGAATGCGTGCAGGGAGTCGAGCTTGGCTTCGACGGCAAGACGCTGATCCACCCCAACCAGATCGAGCCCTGCAATGCGACGTTTTCGCCGACCGACGCCGAAGTCACGCAGGCGCGCAAGGTCATTGCAGCCTTCGACTTGCCGGAGAACAGGGGCAAGGGCGTCATCTCCATCGATGGCCGGATGGTCGAGCGGCTCCATGCGGAGATGGCCCGGCGCACCGTCGCCATCGCCGAGGCGGTTCGAAAAGCCCGCTGAATCCGGCACCTGGCCCGGGGTGGGGCGCTTTGCGTGCCGCGTGCTATAATACCTGCCGGATGGCCGGACGGCAGGATAGAAAGAGCGCCGGCCGATTCGATGGGGGGTCAATTCAGACATGGTGACCACGGCGAGGACCTTGGCCTGTTTCCGATGCATCGCGGCGGTTTCACTCGCGGTGGCATTCATGCCGGTCTCGCCCGGAATGACGCGGGCCGAGCCGGCCAAGGTGCCGCTGCCCACGCCGGCGCCCGCCTGCGACCGCGAGGATTTCCGCGTCGTGCTCGATGTCGGACACACCGCCGATTCACCCGGTGCGATGAGCGCGCGCGGTGTCGGTGAATACGAATTCAATCTCCGACTCGCCAAACACATCGACGGGGCGCTGACCAGGGCCGGCTTCAACAAGACCGTGCTGCTGGTGACGGACGGACCGGGCAAGAAGAGCCTTTATGCCCGGGTCGCGCGCGTCAACAAGCTGGTGCCCGATCTCCTGCTATCGATCCATCACGACTCCGTACCCCAGAAGTTCAAACAGGAATGGGAGTTCGACGGCAAGCAGCGGGTCTACAGCGACCGCTTCAGGGGACATTCCATTTTCGTGTCGCATGACAATGCGAAGCTCAGGGACAGTCTTGAGTTCGCCAGCATGCTCGGCAATCAGCTGGCCGTGCGCGGCCTGCAATACACCCCGCACTATACCGAAAGCTTCATGGGCCGGTATCAGCGCGCGCTGCTCGACGCGAAGGCGGGCGTGTACCGGTATGACAGGCTGTTCGTGCTGAAGAAGCCCCGCATGCCGGCGGTCCTGCTGGAGGCCGGTTCGATCGTCAATCGCGACGAGGAACTGGAACTGGGCACGCCTGCCCGTCAGGAAAAGATCAGCGCTGCGGTGGTTGATGCGGTGGAGGATCTTCGGAGCCGGATCCACCATGACCAGCGCAT